>JABXJZ010000113.1 GCA_013375335.1 Desulfobacterales bacterium | reverse complement strand
TACAGTAAACGACTCGCCCATCCTTTAGGCTTTCTATATATTGTTTTGGTGTTCTAATAGCCATTCGAAACCCCTTTATTTAATTAAGCCATGCCATGTACATATTTCCCGATCAGTGGCAACTGTACCCGTAATACCTTTGCCATCCTGGTTAGCCAGGAGAATCGATGATTTTACCATCAAATCTTCTGATTGCCATAATGACTTATCGGCATTTGGCTGCCATAGCCTCATGCCATCAGTGTCCACAACTCTATGCGGTTTTACGGCATTGACAGCAATATTATATTTGCCTACTTCCGTGGCCAGCCCCAAGGTTAGGCGATCAAGTCCTGCTTTGGATACGGCATAAGCTACGCCCGTAGGAACTGTGCCTTCATCTCTCTCATCAGCGGCCAACGAGGAGATGTTAATGATGCTACCGCTTTTCTGCTCAATCATGTGGGGTAGTACTGCCTTTGAACAGAGAAAGGCGCCTACTAGGTTAACCTTTATAACCAACTCCCAGCGCTTGATTGGTGTTTCGATGATAGGGGAATAAAAGGCGATACCTGCATTATTGACGAGCACATCTATATGGCCAAATTGCTCCAACGTTTTTTGAACCATATGATTTACGCTCTCTTCATCAGTTACATCACACCTTATGGCTAAGGCATCCAATCCTAATGCTTTTATCTCCTCTGCTGTTTGATAGATCGTTCCAGGTAATTCTCTGTTATCCACTTCTGTTCGGGCTGCGACGATAACACTGGCACCTTCTTTAGAAAGACCTATAGCAATTGCCTTACCTAAACCCCTACTGCTTCCCGTGACTATGGCTACCTTGCCCCTCAGGTTCACGGTATTTCTTCCTTGAGATATCTGTACTGCAAGGCCAATTTAGATCGATCGCTTGCTCTATCACTATCGAAGTGATTTTTTTTGGAACTCCATGTGATTATGTCGGGTATCTATTTTCATTTCATTTCTTGCTAAAAGCTAACGGCTAACAGCAATTCCATTTATGGATGGAAACTGGGCAGCTATCAATGAGCGTACCACTTAAATTTTCCTACAAATTCAATGGGCTGGCTTTCACGTATTGCTTCCTTTGAAACAATAGCCCCTAAATGACACCCAATCCTCTTAAAATAAAGTCAACTAAGGAATCCACTTGCTTCCTTTTTGGCTTATCCTTTAAGGTCCAACCCCTTAAAGCCAGAAAGGCCAGGAGATAAGCAATTACGCTGCTTAAGAAATCCAAATCGCCTTTGACCGATTTTGTTTTATTTACCTCCTCTAATAGGCTGCGCCAGAAGCCAACCACGTTTTTATAGTCCATATCCAGAACGATTCGTAAGTACTTCTTATCTAGGTATTTGCTTTCTGAATAAACAAATTGAATGAGCTTTTTATTTTCAATCATAAAATCCAAGGAATGATGAAGAGCCTCAGTCAGTTTTTTTAAGGGATCGTCGATTTGTTCCATGTCAGACTTTTCTAAATAATCATACCAGACCTTCTGCATGTGTTTATGTACCAAATACAACACATCATCTTTAGAAGAAATATAATGATAAAGCTGCCCAATGGACATACCACATGCCTTTGCTATCTCGCGGGTAGTCGTCGGATGGTATCCCTTCTCGAAAAATATCTTGCATGCCCCATCCACGATCTGTTGATGCCTCTTTTCAATCAATGCAGAATTTTGAGTAGAGGCAAAAACGTAATCATTTGGGAATACCTGACTCTGGTTTTTAGTAATCGAACCTTTCTTGGTCCTGGCCATTGGAGTCCCTACATTTCGTTGCAAATTCAAATTAGATCAAACGCTCGGCCTATTACTATCAAAGGAATTTTTCCCTGTCAAGTATTTTTTTAGTTCTTTGGGTAAAGTCCGATTATGCGAGCCTCATATTTTGATGATAACGTAGCGTCATTAATAGGAACCCCTAGCTGTTCTAATGTTGTACAGTGCACGACGATCGCCAGCCCACAGGTACTTCAATGCCCGGTTACCAGTATCATTGTATTCCCCTCTTTCTGTATCTCGTCCCACAACTTTGGGTCAGCTTCAGCATAAGGTCCGGCCTTCTCTCTGCGTATGAACTTTGTATTCGGATATCTTTCAGAAAGAATATCGCTCAATAGCACGGCGAGTTCGCGAACACTCCCTCAGTACGATTATGAGCTCTGTGAAGGCTACTTAACCTTCTTTGCTTTAACTTTAATACAGGGTTCGAGACTCATGGTTATGGGATCTAAGTCGCTCCACCGGGATTCCAATAGATCCATGAAATTAACTCCCTTGCCACGGGCAATCGGTTGACCGGCTGCCCAGTGACCAGCAGTGCCCATAATGGTTACCGTATTTGGATGCTGTCCTTTTCTGAGCTTGAGTACGCCTTGGACTTTTGTACCCCTATCGGACTCCAGCTCAATAGTGTCTCCATCCTTAAGCCCTTTTTGCTTGGCCATATGATCATTCATTGTGATGTTATAGGTGTAAGGGTTCATTCTGCTTGCCTCATCGATCCATGGCTGCTCCATGGTAGCTGAGCCTACGTGCAGCGGATCACGGTAACAGAAACAATACAGGTCGTACTGGGGGTCCTCCACCAGATGAGGAGGAATAGGATACCATTGAGGAACAGGAGTATACCTTTCCCAGGGTACTTCTATTCCCAGCTCGTCGGCTATCTTTTTTGTCTTTTCACCCAAGTCTATCATCCATTCCCAGTAAACAGGCACTCGTACGTCTTTAAAGTATTTCCAGTAGGTTTCTTCCACCTTCTTTGGCCAGGAAATAAAGCCATGCTTTTTGAACCACTCCCAATTATGTTCAGGACCAAAGTGTTGCGTTACTACTCTATCACAAAGATCATCCCAGTCTATTTTCTCTGTTGGCTTCAACTGACGAGTTTCATCCACGTGCAGCATGTTATTATAGATCGCATTGACTTTGGCGCGGAGGTCCATCCTGTCCAGTAAATCAATAACGACTTGCGCGCTATGCCTTCGGCTGTACTGGGGCTCAACTACCTTCTGGGTTATATGGAAACACCACGGCTCCTCAAATATGTGAGGCTGAGAGTGGAATTGACCAAAGATACCTGCCCAGTCCGAGTACTCAAGGTAGCTTGTATCGGGCAACACGATGTCGGCAAAGCCTTCATTGAATTCGGTTGGGAATATATCAATATCAACAATAAAAGGGACTTTCTTAAACAGTTCAGTTTTGGCCTTTGTTGGCGCATTCAAAACAGAATTAGAGGCAACATTGACGATCACCTCAAAGTCAGGGGCTATCTTAGCTCTCCCTAATAATTTCTCCCTGTCTGAAACTCCCAGAAGAGGAACTTCCAGCGCCATGGGAAACATTGGAAGGAGATCCTTATGAGGCTTGATTGGATCCGGTAACGGCCAGGTACGAGGGAGAAGCCATTTGCCAGCGACATCAAGGAGCCCATCAGGGTCTGGTTTAACGCCCATGAAGGGTAAACCCGTTCCGGAATACCCGTGACACTCAACAGAGACTGATAAGTTACCGCCAGGCACATTAGCTGCTCCAAGCACATGAGGAAGCAGCTCGATTGCAAAGACCGTATGCGTCGCGTTATGATGGGTTACCGCCGCCCGTATATGTTGAGTGCCAACGGGTCTAAACGGGAACTGCTTGCCGTCTACGGTAACGGTTGCTCCTACCATGGCAGCCTCGGCAAACTCAGTAGCAATCCGGCGAATTGTTGCCGCTGGAACACCGCTTACCTCGGAGGCACTCTCAGGAGTATACTTCTTGAAACTTTCCTTGAGCAGTTGCCAGGCCGGGCGGCACTTGATGCCGTTCACCTCATGGGTGCCATCCAGGTCAAAGTCGCCAATACTGGGGTCATCAAAAACCTTGGCTCTCGATGCAGTGGTATCCCATACCATCGGTTTTTTGGTCTCTTTATCCCTTACATAGCGGCCGTCAGGACCGATAAGATAGGGGGCGTTGCTCTTCTTCTTAAGGTAAACTGCGTCGTATATCCCCAGTTCATTGATAATAACGTTAAGCATTGCCAGAACTACGGCGCCGTCTGTCCCCGGAGTGATAGGGATCCATTCCGATGCCTTGGCCGCAGCATTGTTACAGACAGGATCAAAAACGACCAGCTTCATCCCCCGTTCAAGGGCCTCGGCAGCCAGCCTATTAACATATTGCATAAACCCACCGTAAGCGGTATTGGTGCCGAACACTATCGAATAGTTACAATGCTTCCAGTCAGGGAATAAGCAGAAAGCTCCGTAGAATTGGGCGTTGGTAAAGTGCCCCGCGTTTCCGCAGTTTGCCCCACCACTGATTGCTATCTCAGGGGCACCCTTGGACGTACTTAAGCCGGCAAGGAGCAGCCCCACAGTAAAGCCCAGCATAGTCGATGCGCTAATCCCATGATGTACCAGGATTTTGCTTGGATCATTGTCCATGGCCTTCTTGAGCTTGGCGGCTATTTCATCGAGCGCTTCATCCCAGGATATCTCCTTCCACTTGGGATCGACGCCTATCCCTTTCTCCGGGTTGGTTCTTCTGAGCGGCACGTTCAGGCGGTTGGGGTCATAGAGCACCTGTAGTCCGGATAGCCCTTTGGGGCAAAGCCCGCCCCTGGAACCCACATAACTATTTGGATTCCCTTCCAGCTTAACCACAACGCCGTCAACACGACGGGCACGTATTGCACACTCAGACTGACATCTACGGCATTGTGTAGGTATCCATACGTCTTCATATATTTCCTTTGTCTTTATCCTTTGAGCCTTCATTGATTCCTCCTCAATTCAAAAAATTCTCCTGTAGAAGAGATGCCTCCGAAGGATTATGCTCAAGCCGGGATTAAGGGGCTATAGAGGCCAACTTTCAATACACTGTACGTGAATGCTAAGCCGCCTATGATCTCACAGGCGAGAACTAATATAGCCAGCGATGGGGCAGGTATGTTGCCGCTGAGATAGCTTGACAGTGAGGTGGCCAGCGGTATGATTATGCCACATAAAACCACTCCTATCCCCAATACGAGAGCCGGGTAACCTCGGATTAACTCCCTTACTGATTGCCTCGCGGTAGGCTCCGCATAGGTTGCGGTCCACAGGTATAAAACTATAAGAATTATAGCGGCAATAAGTAACACGAGGTCTACTGCTATCACCGCTCCGATATCAACACTGGCGACGCCTAGACCAATGGCCATGACCAGAGCCAAGCCACTCAAGATACCCCATACTATAAACAATACGGGTAATAGAGCTGAGTTCCAAAACGGAATGCCATTAACATAATTCACAGTAAAACCGGTGTATATTATTATGCCAAACGCCATTATCCCGGTTAGCACTTTAAATACAATCTCCCCAGCCGTTCCCGGCAGCCAG
>JABXJZ010000430.1 GCA_013375335.1 Desulfobacterales bacterium | reverse complement strand
TTCTCTATACTAATGTGCCGTTAACTAACTACACTCATACACAACCCTTACCGTAGGGGAAGTCTGACGCCTATGACCTCGCTGACGCTAGCCTATCCACTCAAATTCCCACAAGATGCCACCTTACGCCATCAACTGGATATGCTCCGAGACCTTGTTATGCAAGCCGCTCAAAAACTCTTAACGGAGTTATGGTCCGACCACTGGATCGATACGCTGGTTTCCACCTGCAAGAAGACGAAAAAAGCCTACAAAGTTATCAACGAACAGCGGGTCACCTTAACTAGCTCTAATGGGCATGTAGTGTATCTCCCATCACGCATCAGACGTTGTATTGCCGAGCAGGTGGGACGCATCCTCCGTTCACAAGCCACCCGCAAACAGTGTTATTATGACGTGTTACGGGTCGTGCAAAATACAGGAGTGGCAAGCAACCTCAATAAACTGGTACGCACCGTAGGTCTCACCTTAGCCAATTTTGAAGGCAAATACTATCGCTGGGCGCTGATCCGCCAGACTTTACGCATGTTCAGACGCTACTACTATCAACTCGGCTTGGACATAAGCATTTTGCTGCAGTTTCCTTATACCGCGATGGTAAAACCGCACATTCAGTCGTTCACGCTCCCCTATAGCCCTGATGAGGGACAGGCAATCCGCTATGACTGGCAGCAGGAAGACGCTCACACCATCAGTATTCGATTGAAAGTACCCTGCCGTTCTCAGCCCTCACAACGCTCCCACTGGGTATGGAGGGAGTTTACCCTGTCAGTACCTGACAAAATAAAACCACGTATCACTTCTCCCAATAGCAAATTGTGTGCTCCTACCTTACGCTATCTTACGCTGAAAAGTGGCTTGATACTGCCCTTCCTGGAATGTGCCTGGTCTGTGGAGGGGCATACTCAAACTCAACAACACTCACCGCATAGGCAGCCATCGCGTGCGAATCGTGTGATGGCCACCGATCTGGGAGTGATTAATCTGACGACCTCGGTCATCTGCGAAGCTGGGTCACAGTTAAGTCCTCCCATCTTTTGGTCGCCATCTACAACACTGTTGCATAACATTGAGCACCTCTACCACCATATCGCCCGACTGCAACGCAAATTAGGCCGTTATCCTGTAAACTGGTGTGGACAGGGCACACGACACCAGGAATTGGAGCGTCTGTACCGTAAGTTGAATCGCTATCGGCAGGAAATCCTGCATCTAGCGAGTAATCAATTGCTGGAGACTGCCCTACGCTGGGGATGTAACACCATTGTTTTAGAGGACTTGCGCAACTACGAACCGCCGAAACACCGGCGTAAACTCTCCCGCAAACTCTCGAACTGGTTACGAGGGGCGCTGTACGAAATCCTCAGCTACAAAGCTACACGCGTCGGGATTAAGCTAGTCCGAATAAACCCGCGCTGGACGTCGAGTTATTGCCCGCGCTGTGGGGCTAAAGGGGAGAAAATCAGTGATCCCCGCACCCGTCACGTTATAAAACGAGGTAGATTCTTTTACTGTGGCACTTGTAGCTATCTAGCAGACCGCGATTATATAGCCGCCCTTAATATCTATCGCAAATATCAAGAACTACAGAAAAAACGCTGTAGTTTAAAACACTCAAAGCCTGTCCCCTATATGGCGACAGGTATCCCGCTCAACCGTCCTAGCGGGGA
>JABXJZ010000429.1 GCA_013375335.1 Desulfobacterales bacterium | reverse complement strand
CAGAGGGAGGAGATGTGGGGAAGGCCCTCCATTACCTTGAGCCATTGGTAACCATTGATCCTAAAGACATCCAGGCAAGGCAAGCCCTTCTTGATATCTATCAGAGACAGGGAAGGAATGATCTCGCCTTTAATCAGGCAGTGGAGTTAACCAGACTCACCCCAAGGGACGTCACCAACTACGACTACATCTTTAAATACCTTACGGACCAGTCTGAATATGGGCAATTAGCCGAGTACATGCGTAAGGGCGTGGAGGCAGATCCGAAGAATTTCCAGTTGAGGCAGTATCTAATCCTCGCGTACCTCAATTTGAAGAGAAATGAGTTGGCTGTAAAGGAGATGAACGCGGCCCTCGAATTGAGGCCAAATGATACCGGTCTCCTTCGGCAGTTGGCTCAGGTGAGGGAAGAGCAAGGCGACCTTGCTCAGGCCTTAGAGCTCTATAAGAAGATCATTGATATTTCCCCGGGAGACGAAGAGGCGGAGAATGCTTATCTCAGGCTCAGGCTTGAACTATTGCATGAGAGAGAATAGGGAGCGCTCACGGGGAGTTGAGACCTGAAGCCCGGGGCGCCATCATGATCGTTGACGTTCATAGCCACGCATGGCAGTACCCAGACCACTTTAGTGAAGAGTTTCGACTCCAGGCCAGACGAGCTCGCGCCGGAGTAGAGGTCGACCTGACCGTGCACTATGAGGAGTACAGGGACCAGGCCACGGATGAGACGAAGACCATCGTGTTTGGGGGCAAGGCAAAGCTCAGCGGGCTCTGGGTAGATGACCGTTACGTGGCTCGATATGTTGAGTCCGATCCCGGACATCTGATCGGTTTTCTGTCAGTGGATCCCACTCAGGAAGGCTGGGACCGCGAGATGAGAGAGGGACACCTCGAGCTGGGGCTCCGCGGGATGAAGCTCCTCCCTATGTATGCGGGCTTCCGACCTGACGCGGAGCCACTTAACCCCTTCTGGGAATACGCTGAATCTCACAATCTACCGGTTCTCCTGCATACGGGGACGACCTTCATCTCCAGAGCCCCCTTGGACGTGACTTTCCCCCGCTGGCTCGACCCAGTTGCGATGCGCTTTCCCGACGTGAAGGTCATTCTCGCCCATCTGGGACATCCCTACGAACATGAGTGCGTTGCCGTCATCCGCAAGCATCCGAATCTGTACTCGGATATCAGTGGCTTGCACTACCGCCCGTTGCAGCTCTACCACAGTCTCATGCTTGTGCAGGAGTACGGAGTCTGGGACAAGATACTCTTCGGGAGTGACTACCCGTTTACCACGGTCAAGGCCACACTTGACGGACTTCGGCAACTCAACACCATGCTGGAAGGCACCTCATTTCCTCGTCTCGATGAGGAGGAGATGGAGGCCATGATCCACCGCGACAGTCTCATGATCCTTGGTCTGGAGTAGGGCATAACCAGCCCTTCCTCTCTTCAGGAAGGCCTGCCTCGCCTGGTCTTCGGTTTTCCGCCCCGTGTCTCGGGAAAAGATCGTCGGCATCTGTTCGAGATAGGAGACAGTGGCTCTGCATTAGTTATGGATTCTCAATACCCAGGAAGGAGGTCTGCCATGATCTACATGCTAAGGAATTTGCTGCTTTTGTCCTTAGCTCTCGTTTTGGCCTTGGTGCCATTGTCCGGATCCGCCAAGATGAG
>JABXJZ010000428.1 GCA_013375335.1 Desulfobacterales bacterium | reverse complement strand
ATCAGTTGAATATTAGGAAACGTTGATCAATTGGCAAAAGAAGCTATTTAATCCCGTAGCAGATATGGCCCAACATAGCCCCAAAAACCACTGGATATAACACTGCAACAATATCAATATATTAACAATATTCTTCTAGATAAATTAAGGTGCGAGACGATGTTTCAATACAGAATCGCGTTGTTCCATAAAATGGTAGAATGATACAATCCAATTTGAGGTTGACAAGTAGGAAACAAGACGATATGGTCTTTCCCTCTGAAATTAAGAAATGATGATGGGAATAAGATCACGCTGAGATGAATTGCCCAGGTTAAGAGGAGGAGCTAAAGGGATGGAATTTGAAGTCGAGCTTGAAACAACAAGAGACTACACAAGCGGTTTCATTACAGACGAACGAGGACAGAGGGAAGAAATAAGAGCAAAACCTGCTCAAGACAGCCTAATCGGTCTTATGGCATGTATTGAAGAGGGGGCCCGAAGATATGGCTGCTCTGCAAAGGACCTGCTCAAAAGGACGAAATGGGTAAAACTACGTGCCCCTGAAATCATCACTGACACATTGGATAAGAAAGAAGGTGCGCGAATAGGTTTGGTGGTGACCAAGGGTCAGGAGCGAAAAGCCTATTTCGAAGGCAACGGTGAAAACCCAGCTATCGGCTTTATTGTGGCAAAAGAGATGATCGTTGGAATCGATGAGGAAATAAGCCCTGAGGGTGAACAGGTTCTTAAACCGCGTGAAGAGGAAGTGAAAGCTACAGTAAGATATCTTCTAGAATTTGGCGCCGGAACTATTGCAATATCTTTACTAAATGCCACACTCAATCCGGCAAATGAGACCTTGGTCAAAGAAATAATTCAATCCGATTACCCTAGACATTACCTAGGTGCAGTTCCTGTGTTACTTGCCTCGGACTTTAGCGATGAACAAAATGATTTTCTTCGAACCAATGTTTGCTTACTGAACGCTTATACATGGTTCAATCTGGGTCATTTTCTAAGGCGCGTTGAGACTTTTTTGCAAAAGAATGGGTACAATTATGGTCTCCTAGTGACACAAGCAGATGGAGGAGCGGGTTATATTCATAGAGTTACGCCACTCAAGACGTGTGCTTCAGATCAAATTGCCTTCATCAGATCAATTTATAGATGAGCAATTGACATGGCCTGGTTAGAAAAGGATTAGCCAGCGTAGGAAGTCAGATTCTTAAAAATAAATTATGAAGGGTGTTAGAAATGAAAAAGCAGATTACCGAAAATCTGGATATTGAACTGGATAAGGAGATGTGGTGCTGTCACCACTGTGAAGCGGAGTTGATTTCCGGGAGGGAGAATTACAAGAGAGGATGTCTCGTTTACGAGAGAGAGCCGAGAACGATCTACCGACCTGTGGTTGAGGGCACCTACAGCCTTGCACCGAATCCAGAGTGGACAGCAATAATAGAATTCTATTGTCCCCAGTGTGGCGTGATGATTGAAAATGAGATGCTCCCACTGGGTCACCCGATTACGTATGACATAGAATTAGACGTAGACGCATTGAAAAAGAAGTATCTCGGGGGGAAGTAATGAAATCCTACATAGACGTGGACACTGGGGGAACGTTTACCGACGCCTTTGTCATGTTAGACGGGATGGTTGTATACACAAAATCTCCTACCACTCCACATAGG
>JABXJZ010000427.1 GCA_013375335.1 Desulfobacterales bacterium | reverse complement strand
TGTGGCAGCACCTGCCCAGTATTTATCCAAATAGCCCGCCTCCCCACTTTCAATCGCTTGGGATTCCGTTCTGTCGCTCCATAAGTGACTTCGGCCAGGACCGCTATCCCATCCATTGCCGCACAATGATACGAGGGTGATGAAATCCTCGCAAACACAGGCTCTGCTGTCGTCCTTCCAGGGGCTTCATGCACCGGGATCTCCTCTGCCTCAACTATCGCCTCAGGATGAAAACGGTTAAAAAAGAGTTCACGTGCCTCTTTGAGATCCTTCATCTTGAGGTAGATCCTTTGTCTTTCCATTGGCTTCAGAACAACCTCACCTTGACCTTGTCTCCTCCATAGAGCCCTTCGGTATTCATATCAATCCTGATGATGCCATCTGCTTCTACCATCGTGGATATGAGTCCACTCTTTCCCAGGATGGGTGTTGCCAGCCGCCTCCCCTCACTATGGGTCAGTTTCACCCTGATATAATCCTCCCGCCCACTCGCTGATTCTACATTCCTATCGAGCTCTGCCTCTATTACGTGATCAGTGTACTCGGCAGGCTTCGATAGGCCGCAGAGCTTGCCAAAGAGCCATCTGAGAAAGACATCGAAGATAACCATGGCAGATACGGGATGCCCTGGCAGGCCCCACAATGTCTTATTCCCCCTCCTCGCAATGATAGTGGGCTTACCAGGGCTAATGGATACCCCATGTGCCACTATCTCCACGCCCTGCAAGGAGAGAAGGGCATCCAAGGTGAAATCCCTGGTGCCAACCGAGCTTCCTCCAGAAACCAGCACCACATCCGCCTGGGACTCCCCCTTCTCAATGAGCCGTTTCAGATCCTCAAACCTATCCCCTGCTATACCCAGATAGATAGCTTCTACCCCAAATGCAGTGCAGAGGCCCCCAAGGGTATAACTATTTATGTCCCTGATCTGTCCAGCTGTGGGCCTTTGACTGATATCCACTATCTCTTCGCCGCTAGATATAATGGCAGCCCTCGGCTTATTACATACCTCTACCTGACTTATACCCAGAGCAGCTAGGATACCCAGATCCTGTGGCCGCAAGCGGGTTCCCTGATGCAACACTACCTGCCCCGCCTTCACATCATCATCAGGGAGAATGACGTTTTCCAGGGTGGAGACGGGCCTGGTAATCTCCACAACCCTCTCCTCTACCATCCGGGAGTATTCTATCATGACAACTGCATCAGCACCCTTTGGCAGCATACCTCCTGTTGATATAGGGGCACACTCACCCCTGGTAAGGCCAAAATTCGGCATCTCACCCATCTTCACTTCCGCAACAATGGTGAAAGGCGTTGGTTGATCCTCGCTGGCACCAAAGGCATCCTTGGCAGCCAGGGCGTATCCATCTACCGCGGATCTCTCAAATCCTGGCAGATCTTCGCCGGATATGATATCCACTGCCAGAATCCTGTTGAGGGCGTCCCTTATGGGAACACACTCCGACCCCAGGGGTTTGACGTCTCCTAGCGATTCGAAGATATCCTGTGCTCTCTTTACCTTGAAAAATGGGCGCATGAGAGGCTATATGTCACAAATGACATGAATAATCAACCATTATTTGCGGGCTCCACAGCCCTGCTACTGTGAAATCCGACAATGGCGTCTTCGTTTAGAGAATTGAGGTTTTGATCATTCGGATTTGTTTCGG
>JABXJZ010000112.1 GCA_013375335.1 Desulfobacterales bacterium | reverse complement strand
AACCTCGGTGGCAAAATACTTTGCAATAGACCCCTCCACATGCAAATCCTCTTCTCCTGAATCAATCCTCAAGGCTACCTCTTCAATATAAGCCCTGGCCGCTTCAATCCTCACCGCGTTGGGGACCAAAAGCTTGTGGGTGTAACCTTGCTTCTCCGCCAGGGTAGTTCCGAACTGTACCCTTTCCTTCGCATAGGAGATAGCCTTTTCTAAGGAAGACGCCCCAGCTGCAAGCCCGAAGGTGGCGACCATAAGCCTCGTATATCCAAAGACCTTGTTGGCCTGTTTCAATCCCATTCCCTCAATACCACCCACGAGATTCTCCGCTGGAACATAGCATTCTTCAAGTGTTATAGGTGCGGTATCGGACGCCCTGATCCCATGCTTATCCTCATGTTTTCCAGGTAGCAGGCCCTTTGTTCCCCTCTCAACTATAAAAAAAGAGAGTCCCTCAGGGGCATGAGCAAGTATGGTGTAAAGGTCTGCCACTCCGCCATTGGTAATAAACTGCTTCTGCCCATTCATCCGGTAGCCCTTGATATTGCCTTTTTCGTCAAGCACTCTTTCCGCCTTTGTCTTGAGTGCCTGGACATTGGAACCCGCCTCGGGTTCGGTTACACCATAGCCGACAATGAGTCCCTCATCTGCGATTCGCCGGATGTATTTTTCCTTCTGCTCTTCCGTTCCTCCTATCCTAATCGGATCCATCCCCAGGCAGATCGCCAGAAATGAGGTAGCAACAGCCATATCTATCTTAGCCATTTCCTCTGATATCCTCGCTATCTGCGCAGCGCTTGCCCCCAAGCCACCGTATTCTGATGGGACAAAAATCAGGTGGAGGCCAATATCAGGCCCGAGCATAAAACGGATAAGTTCCTCAGGAAAATCACCCCTCTTATCCATCTCTAGCCTCGTCTCAAGAGGCAGTTTCTCTCTCTCGACCTTCCTAAGGGTATCAAGGACAATTGCGAACATTTCGTTATCCATCTCTCTACCTCTTCAATAACCAACCTGACCTGAGCAACTTACAAATAGTTAAAACATTGACTTGACCTAACAGTAGATTTAACTTACTATACAAATCAGCTGTAGCGAGTAACGAGCATTGCTTATACTAAAGGGAACACCGAAATGATACATCTGCTTAGAGGGCCCTTCGAAAAGGCCTCAGGGCCTCTCGTCGATTTTCTGATCAGACATCGCTTCTCAGCCTCCCTGTTAACCCTGGTTGCCTTTCTCGGCACGATCCTGGCCTCTGTCTTGATATACTATCAAATCTGGATAATAGGCGCTTCTCTGTTTCTGGTCTTCTCGCTCTTCGATGCCCTCGATGGATCGCTGGCCAGAAGGAACAACAGTGCGAAGCCCATGGGTGCATTCCTTGACTCCGTAATGGATAGATTCTCTGACAGTGCTATATTATTTGCCATCATCTGCTATGCCTTCAATGTTGGGAACCGAGACGTCTTTCTCCTTGGGCTCCTAGCCCTCATCGCCTCATTGATTACAAGCTATATCAAGGCAAAGGCAGAAAACTTCCTGAAATTCGGCTCAATAGGTCTCTTGCAACGACCAGAAAGAATCCTCATCATATTTCTGATGTTGTTGTTCCCTCAATACCTTCTTCTAGGTTTAGGGATACTCGTTATTGGAGGCTATATTACCATCTGTCAGAGGATCTACTCTGCCTACCAAAAACTTGATCAACAATCCTCCTAAAGCCCATACATCTTGCCTCCCAGGCCGCACGGTTAGCTGGTGAAGATGAGCGCGGCAAAACTGACCGCTGACCTCGTAGCATCTTCCTTGAACACCCCATAGCGTAAGATGTGTCCCTTGCTCGGGGGAAGGGTTTCCAAGAGACAGGCAAGGGCAGAAAATCCACAGACATTATATCTATCCTCTACCCTTCTTGACTCTGACCAGAAACCATGGGCATCCCTGGCACAAAGATAATCCAAAAGCTGTCTATCATGCCTCTCAGATTGATCAGCCATGAAGGTGGCAGGCATATCATGGCCAAATTTGGGCCCCACATGGGACAGATCGACTCCTGCTATCAATATTGTACCCTGATCTCTTGAAGCATCTGCCAAGACCCCCAACAAATCACCAGCCTTAGATTGGTAGGCCTCCCTGCTGAAGTCAGGCAAACACCCCTTAAGAAAACCGCACAGGATAGGAACTATCTTGAAGGAAGTATCCCTGAGGACGTGTTGCACGAAGATAAGCTGAAATTCAATAGAGTGTTCATCTCTGTGGGCAAAATCATCCCTTGAAACTATACTATCCCCTGCCTTCATGAGTTCCGTTACTATTTCCCGATCCGTTTCTACAGTGCCAAAGGGTGTTTCAAATGCCTTTTCCGTTAATGAGAACATCTCCTTTGCCAAAGCGTGACCAACCCCTAAGATGATCACCCTTCTTGCGCGAACCCCCTTTATTGCCTGATATGCACTTGAGTACGCCCTCTTGCCCGCCTCCAAGTCTATATGTGGGGCAACCAGGCCAGCTATTGTGCCTTGTGGAATGGATGCAACTTGCTCGGTCGCCAAGATGGCCTCCAGTCTTTCTGTCAACTCTTCCCTCTGTCTTGGATACGACACGCCTGCATGAGAGCAATATCTGGTCTTTTGGGCTCCGAAATCAGCTATGATCTCCTTCCTTACCTCTCTATATCTCGGGCTATCGAGAAGATAGGACGAGTCAAGCTCAGTCAAGAGTCCCTCAACCTCCTCAATTGATATCAGCCTTCCCCCCTGTTGCCGGATCAAGTCTATTTGAAGATCCCTGATCGATCTTGTTCCATCTAACATGGTCATGACTTTGTACAATTCAGGACTAACACCTTTACCCTTCTCTACCAGACCAAGCCTGTCATGGATCCCAATCACCGTCGTGCCAGCGGACTGTGCTGGAAAGAAATCGAGATCTTCCCTTATCTTCGGTCTCTCTGTATCCATGTTAAGCTCAACCCGCTAATGTTTCCTTAAGGCCTCCTGAAACCTGCATAAAATCAACAGGGGCTAGGGTTTTGCAAAAACCCTTGACCGACTTTCCCATCTCCCCTATGATCCCCTTGACCCAGCGAAATCAGACGTATTCTTTACCATATCGACGATAAGATATGAACTACAAAAAACTAAAGAGAAAGTTGAGGAGACTAAGTACTTCCCGTGATTTCACCTCAATCAAAGATCAATACGCCGAACTTTACAAGATTAAGCTGAAGGACAAGGAGGATATTATCGGCATAAAAAAGACGGGCATGCTTACCGTTGATACACTCAATTTACTTGAGGAACACATAAGACCGGGGATTACCACCAATGAAATCAATAGCGTTGCAGAGGAATTTACCAGAAAAAACAACGCCCGATCTGCCCCTCTCCATTACCGTGGATTTCCAAAAAGCGTCTGTACTTCCGTCAATAATGTGGTCTGTCATGGGATACCGGATGACACGGTCTTGAAGGACGGCGATATTGTGAACGTCGATGTTACCCCTGTACTGGATGGGTACTTCGCTGATGCCAGTAAGACGTTCTTTGTTGGGTCTCCTGGGAAGGATGCCCAAAAGATAGTCTCCGTGGCCAAGGAGTGTCTTCGGCTTGGCGTCCTCCAGGTTAAACCAGGGAATAGGATTGGCGATATTGGCTACGCTATCCAGACATATGCCGAAAGTCAGGGCTGTTCAGTTGTCAGAGAGTACGTGGGCCATGGTGTTGGATTCGAGTTTCATGAGCCGCCCCAGGTCCCCCATTTTGGCCAAAAAGGCCAGGGCATTCCCCTTGTTCCCGGGATGGTATTTACAATAGAGCCAATGATAAATCTTGGAAAACACAACCTCCATGTTCTCTCTGATAAGTGGACGGCTGTCACAGATGATGGGAGTCTCTCCGCCCAATTTGAACAGACAGTCCTGGTGACGGATAGTGATGTTGAGATCCTGACGCCTTTTGATTAATCCTAGACCCTAATGATCGTCTCTCTTGCTCCACCGATCATCGGTAACTGTAAGGTGTATCTTCTTGTGCCTCGCCTCTCCATCCGCAACCCCCTTCTCCCCGGGACTGAGCTTAGAATAACAGGCAGTGCAGAGGCCGGTCTTATTAACGCACACCTTCGTTGTATTGCAGAGGACACAAGTCCTCTTTTCTATAGCTACGGTTATCCTCTTCATATCCTTCAGGATAGCAACGATGTGGTCCCCTTTCCCTCTCGACTTGCGGATCTGTTCCAGGCGTACTACCTTAGGATTGTTCCCCTGATCGCTCTTCATCTGCCTTTTTCACCTCGGCATAAGCCTACTACTTTTCGCTAGAAATCTGAAGAACTATCTATGAAAAGAGGGGCAGCTGATCGTCCTTTGGCTTCCTTTTGCCCTTTTCAAATCTTCCCCTCCTAACCAGCTCCTCTTTAATGGTGACCAAAAAGGGGGAAACAGGCAGGTCTAAATGGTTGCCAAAGAGATTTCTCCTCTTTGCATGGGTCAGGAAAAGCATCTTCTTGGCCCTGGTCATACCCACATACAGGAGCCTTCGCTCCTCCTCTGTGTCAGAGCCATGTTTTGTGAAGATGGTGTAAGGCAAGAGGCCGTCCTCACAACCTATGATAAGAACGTATGAAAACTCCAGCCCCTTTGCCGCGTGGAGTGTCATGAGGGCAACCTGCTCATTTGATGTATTGTAGGTATCAACCGCGCTCCCCAGTTGTAGTGACGACAGAAAGGAGGCAAGGTCAGGACCATATTCATTCGACAGGGAAACGAGTCCTTCAAGGGAATCTTTATGAGAGACCATGACCTCTGGCATGTATAGCTCCACTATTTCCCTGATATATTCCCCTATTGAGTGCAGATTCTTGTTCCCTTTCATCTCCAAAATGGAGGCTTCAGAGAGTCCTCTTACCTGTTTCTCTTCTAGTCTTTGGAGCAATACCTTGTTTGAGGGCATTGCGATCAACCGGAGGATATCTATGAGGGTGCTCACTGGCTCATGTCTAAAGAAGGGTTCTTCCCCAACAAGCTGATAGGGAATCCCATGATCGTCCATGGCCTTCATAACATCCGGGGCCATCCTTGAAAGCCTGAACAGAACGCCAAAATCCGAAAAGGAGGTTGCCTCACTATCCTCAGTGCCATCGGCAATCTGACTATCAAGGGAGAAGAACCGAACCCCTCCCATCAGTCTCTCGACTGTCCTGGCTACAAACTCCGCCTCGCTTTTCGCCGTGGGACACTCCTGGATATGAATCGATACACCCTCCCTTATCCCCTCTAATGGATCACTCCCCCTTCCAGATCTGATAACCTGATGGGATGCCGCGAGGATTGTCTTCGAACATCGGTAGGATGTCTTAAGCTCATAGATTGAGGCAGAGGGATAGTCAGCC
>JABXJZ010000111.1 GCA_013375335.1 Desulfobacterales bacterium | reverse complement strand
GTCAAAGGGGGCTTATAGGTTGTGTGATGAGTGAACCAACCATAGGGGAAATCAGACAGGCCTCTGACCGAATTAGGTCCTTCGTTCACCGTACACCTGTTCTCACGAGTACTAGCCTTAATCAAATGTGTAAGGCCGAGATATTTTTTAAGTGTGAGAACTTCCAAAAGGCAGGTGCATTCAAGATACGAGGGGCAACCAATGCAGTATTCGCCCTTGGGGACAAGGAGGCTTCGCGGGGAGTAGCCACACACTCATCTGGGAATCATGGCGCTGCCCTAGCCCTCGCTGCCCGTTGGCGAGGTATCAAGGCGTATGTGGTAATGCCGGGAAATGCCCCTCATATAAAGAGAGACACGGTGGCCTCCTACGGGGCCGAGATTGTCTTCTGCAGGTCGACGCTTCAGGCTCGTGAGGAAGGTTTGGAGAAGGTTCTCGATCGCGCCGGTGCCACATTTATCCACCCGTATAATGACTACCGAGTAATTTCGGGGCAGGGAACTGCTGCGCTAGAGCTCTGTGAGGAGATTCCGGACCTTGATATAGTGATGGCACCGGTAGGTGGCGGCGGGTTGCTGGGCGGAACTGCGATCGCGGTCTCCGCAATCTCACCACAGACCCTTATTATTGCTGCAGAGCCTGAGAGGGCTGATGATGCATATCGTTCTTTTCACGCCGGCAGGATTATTCCTGCAAATAACCCAGATACAATAGCAGACGGACTTCGTACCACCCTTGGCGATCTTACCTTCCCCATTATAAGGAGATACGTGAAGGATATCCTTACCGTGAGCGAGGAAGGAATAGTTCAGGCAATGCGCTACATTTGGGAGAGAATGAAAATAATCGTAGAACCCTCAGCCGCTGTGCCACTGGGGGCGTTGTTGGCCAGACACATGGAGTTCCCAGGAAAGCGAATAGGGGTCATTCTTTCGGGAGGAAACGTCGACCTGGAGCATCTCCCCTGGACTAGTTAAGCAGCGTGAGCTCAAAGAGGTGTAATATGAGGTTGGCTACAGTCAGAGACAGGGATGCTGAGAAGGCCTGTGTGCCCACTTCGCTCGGTCTTGTACCGCTAGAGGGAATCAATAAGCAGTTTAACCGGAGCTGGCCACATGACATGCTCACGCTGATCCAGTCAGGGAAACTTGAAGAGCTCAATGAATGGTACAGTTCAGGAGGTCAGGAAGCATTGGGCACCTTAAAGGATCAGGCAATTCCACGGCATCTGGTGAAATTTGCGCCTCTGTATCGTAGGCCGAGAAAGATCTGGGGGATTGGGCTCAACTATCAGGAGCATGCGGCGGATCTCTCGGAGAAGGCACCCACTACTGAGCCGGCCAGTTTCATGAAACCGGATACCACCATAATTGGCTATGGGGACTGCGTGGAGATCCCCCTGCAGTCCAAAAGCACCACCGCCGAAGGCGAACTGGGCATCATCATCGGGAGGAAGTGCAAAGATGTGGAAAGGAAGGACTGGCTGAGCGTGGTTGCCGGGTTCACCACAGTTATCGACATGACAGCAGAGGACATTCTCCGCAAAAATCCGCGTTACCTGACCATGTCCAAGAGCTTTGACACATTCTTTAGCTTCGGTCCGGTGCTTGTAACACCCGATGAAATCCAGGACGTCATGAGACTGAATGTGGCCACTGTCGCCAATGGACGTGTACATGCTCGTAACGCCGTGGCTAACATGACTTTTCCACCGGACTTTCTTGTCTCCTTTCACTCAAGGATCATGACTATGCTGCCAGGGGATATCATTGCTAGCGGGACACCGGGAGCCGTCCCCATCAGTGAAGGAGACACGGTGGAGTGCTGGATCGACGGCTTTGAGCCGCTGGTGAATCCCGTGAAGGATCTGAAAAACGCACGGAACATCACATGAATGACTAAATCGCGAGGAGGTAGCCATGAAAAAGTCCGTAGGCGCGAAACCATTCGCCTACCCGACCCCCGTTTTTGTTGTGGGGACCTATGACAAGACCGGAAAACCAAATGTAATGACCGCTGCCTGGGCGGGGATCTGCTGTTCTAGTCCTCCGTGTATCTCCGTCTCCCTCAGGAAGGCAACCTATACTCATGGTAACATTATTGAGCACGGGGCTTTTACAATCAGCATTCCCTCTCAGGACTATGTCAGGGAAGTTGATTATTTCGGTATGGTCTCAGGGGAAAAGGAGGATAAGTTCTCCGCTACCGGACTTACTCCCGTCAGGAGTGAACTTGTAAATGCCCCGTATGTGAAAGAATTCAGCTTTGTTCTCGAGTGCAAACTCCTCCACACCTTTGAAATAGGACTACACACCCAATTTATTGGTGAAATCCTGGATATCAAAGCCGAAGAAGCCGTACTTGGAGCAAATGGGCTCCCTCATATTGAAAAAGTAAGACCGTTTTTGTACGCCCCAGAGTATCGGACCTATTATGGAGTTGGTGGATTTCTGGGCAAGGCATATTCCATAGGAAAAGGGCTGTGGGTTGAACGCGAAAGTTAGATTGGCTGGACAGGCATAAATCTCTCTGCTAAAAGACACAGGTAGGGCTACCAGCAGGGTTGGCTAGAATGGATATTGAGGGAAAGGCCAAGCAACCACCACATACCTGGATTAAGGATATCCAGGAAAATGCCAAGGTTGAAGGAGATTATCTGGTTACCAGCAAGACAGTCTCTCAGACCAGGCAGGGAAGTTCATTTCTCACCCTCACCCTAAGTGATAGAACAGGGACAGTTGAGGCCAGGGTCTGGGAGAGGGCACAAGAGGTAGCTGCTCAATTTAAAGAGGGTGATATCGTAACCATAACCGGACAGGCAGGCACCTATAGGAACCAGATCCAGATCCAGATACATGGACTAAAACAGAATAAATCCCCTGTTGATCCCTCTATTTTTCAGGAATCTACCTCTAGGGATATACCACAAATGCTCTCCGAGCTAAGGAAACTTTCCCTTCGCATAGAGAACAGGTATCTCAGAGCCCTCATTGAGACCTTTATGACAGATCATGACTTTATATCCCAATTTAGGAAGGCGCCGGCAGCAAAGACGTTCCACCATAATTATCGTGGAGGACTCCTTGAACATACCCTCTCGGTGGCCAAGATGGCGGTATTGGTGAGGGAGCACTATCCTGATCTGGACGGTGACCTCCTGCTGTCCGGCGCCATACTTCACGACATAGGTAAGATGGATGAGCTCACCTTTGATCTGCACATAGACTACTCGGATCAGGGAAGGCTGCTGGGACATATCGTCTTAGGTGTCTTGATGGTAGAGGAAAAACTGAAAGCCCTAACGGATTTCCCCACTGAACTTGCCCTTCGCCTTAAGCACCTCATCCTGAGCCATCATGGAGAATTTGACCTTGGATCTCCAAAAAGGCCTAAGTTTTTGGAGGCCTTTGCCCTTCATCTCATAGATGACCTTGATGCCAAGATCAACGGATTGAGCAGGTTTTTGAGCGATGACAGACAGGAGGGGTCGTGGACTGCCTTTAACAATCTACTCCAGCGATATCTCTTTAAGGGAGATTCCTCTGGCAAGGCAGATACTAGTGCTAAGGATATCGATGGTAAACAGCAAGGGCAGAGATATCTGTTTCCCGTGCCTGATGAATGATTAAGGCCTAGTTTCTGCTCTTTACAAACACCACTAACCGGCTTCCTATTATCAGGATAACGCCAGATAGAAAAAACCCATAGAGACCAAAGTCCTTCAATCCCATTAGTTTTCCAATCAACGCCAGCCCACCTCCAGCGAGCATCGCCAGGATCGCGCCTTCCCTTCTTAGCCCAAGCCGATCCCTGTAAAAACCGAGGAGAACGGGGAAGACCAGTCCAGAGGTATAGACAGTATAGCCGAGAAGGAGTGAGGGAATAACTGCCTTCAGCCTGAGCGCAAGGAACAGGGAAAAGATACCCATCAACACAATTAAGAAACGGGAAAGTAAAAGCAAACTCCTCTCTGATATGGCTGGCCTTAAGAATGCCCTTACTATATCAACTGATAGTATTGTGCTGGTCGTCAAAAGGCACGTATCCGCTGAGGACATCACGGCAGAAAGGAGTGCTGCAATCACGAGCCCACTTACTCCTATCGGAAAGAGATGGTCAATCATTGTCGGAAATGAAGCCTCAGGACTAATCCCAGGGAATAACACCCTGGCCGACATACCCACCATAGTTATACTAACGGCGAATGGTATTAATGCCAAGGCCACGGTCATGGTAGCGCCCTTGGCGATCTTTTTGTCCCTGGCACAGAAGAGCCTCGAGTAGATATCCGGTCCTACAACATAGGTCGAACCAACCGAGAATAGATAGATAGCCAGCGTCTTCCACGTAAAATGCTGGCTTACTGGAAAGGAAAAGTAATCATGCCCAAGTGCCTCCCTCATTAAAAGAACCCCTCCCACCTTGCCGAGACAAAGGGGAATCGCCACGAGAATTGCGATAACAATGATCAGGCTCTGGATTGTGTCCGTGTGAACTACTGAATGTTGGCCTCCCAGCAGGGTATAAAGGATAAACACACATGCAGTTATAACCATCAAAACGGATCCTGGTGCGCTCAAGATGGCCTCTAGAATCCTTCCTGCAGCTACGATCTGGCCTGCAATGATACCCATCCAGGCAATAACTATAAGCCCTGATGCAAAGAGTTTCGCTTCAGGGCCATACTGGACCTCAAGGATCTCCGGTAAGGTATAAAGGGAATACCCCCTCACCTTTTCTGCCCAGAAAAGGCCCAGAAAAAAGAGTCCAATAGCCCCTACGAGGAGCCACCAAGACCCTACCAAGCCTTGCCTGTACCCTAAACCAGCCATTCCAATGGTGGCGGATCCCCCAATTATGGTGGCAAAGAGGGATCCGGTAACGAAAAGGAAGGGGGCGCCCCTATCCGCAACAAAAAAACTGTTTATCCCCTTCACAATCTTATAGGATCTACTGCCGATAAAGACCAGGCCTAGAAAATATATGAAAACAACTGCAATATCCATATACCACCTCATAGGTCAGCACAGTGCAGCTCAATTTATTTTCTTCACCACGGAATGTCAAATAGCTAGACAGATCCCCTCTCTGAAACTGTTTAACGAAGTCACCTTATACCTTCTCGCAGGCTATGAGATCTTTTTTTGAGGCCCTGTTGAATAATGAGTTACTCACTGGATACTAGTTCGAGAGGTTTTCCTGGCCGCTACTGATATGCCTCCTCTTCAGCAATTCTTATTCTCCAGGGCGGGCACGAACAAGCACATTCGTTTTGGTCAGAGCCTTTACACACTTGAGGTTCCCGTGGTTTTAGGACAGGGCTACGTCATAGTAAAACCTAACATATTGATTCTTTGGCTCATTTGTGGGTATGGGTATCTTTTTTTTCATTATGCC
>JABXJZ010000426.1 GCA_013375335.1 Desulfobacterales bacterium | reverse complement strand
GCTCTTCCGATCTTTCTGTGTGAACCCAACAAAAGACTGGCTAGGGCCGGGAAAAAGCACGGCGACGATGAAACCAACGACCAACGAACACAGGTAGAATGGTCCTGTAACTTTCACTGCCTGCCTCAGCTTCGAAACCTCACATACGGTTCTGAATCTTCTTGAGACGACTCTAATTCTTCTAGGCCTTTGATGAGATCCTTAATTTTCTTTAGGGTTTCAACAGACTTTTCTCTAAGAATAACCATCTGCCTCTGTTTCTTCTCTTTTTTCTTCTTCTTTTCATCCATAGTTAGACGACAGCAATTTCTATACATTTCGAGAACTCATATAGATTTTCTGGTACACTTCTTTACGTTAGTACATTCCTTTACAGATGTAAATAAATAGTTGAATGTTACACCTTTAATTGACGATCCATTTTGAAGCGCGAGGACGTCCTGACTCTTTTGTTTATAGGTTTGCTTCTGGGCGTCTCTTTCGTCGGTATAGCTTCTTCACAGGGAGATGCCTCAGAAGCGCAATATCTCCTCAGCCTTGGGAAATCCCAATCTCTTGTACAATCCGTCATCTCTCTACCCATCATTGCTGGAGTGGACCTAGATGAGGGCTCGCTCAACAGTTCGGCCCGTGGTGAGATATTCAACTTTGTAAGAGATAATCCGGGCGTCCACTTTCGATGGATATGCCGGCATCTGGGGATGTCCATAGGTGTAGTCCAGTACCACCTCGGCCTCCTCACATCCACCGGTCATCTCATCTCCCGCCGAGAAAGAAGATATAAGAGATATTTCGAGTCGGGGAGATTTAGCGAGACCGACATCGAGGTCATCTCGACTCTCAGAAACGGGACGGCGAGAAAGATAATCACCATTCTTCTAGGGGAGCCCAACCTGCGACATGCGGATCTGGCCTCTCTGTTAGATATCTCCTCCCAAGCCCTGACATGGCAGATGAAACGCCTTAAGGCCAATGGCCTCGTTGGGGTCGAGACTGAATGCAGGAAGACTAGATACTCCGTTGCTGAAGAGAACCTACCCGCTATCAAGGAGTTCTTGGATCTCGTGTATTGAGCCTATTTGGACGAAATGAGGAGTCTCACGGACGAGTGCGAATGCGCCAGTTTCTAGCCCGGTTGGCCATGGAACTGAGAATCGAGAGAATAAGTCCTACATGTCACCTGAGTCAGAAGGTCGAAGGCCTTCGAGGTCAAATCCCTAGACTTATCCATTGCCTAGCAACCTCTTCGGCTTTGGCGAACCAGACGTCGGGGTACTTCTTGATGTAGTTTAGGAGCCTGTCGAGGAGCATCATGTTCCCCGGTTTGCCTATGATCTGGGGGTGGAACATCGTCGTGTAGCAGAGACCGTACTTGTAATAACCGTCGAAAGCGTTGGTCCAGATCTCCCAACCTGTCTCTGGGCTCAGCATTCTGGCGTGATACGGGGCCACACCTGGGTAGTCGGCGAAGAGGTGGAAGTCGTCCATCTCGTAGTAGCTGGGAACTATGATGAGCCCGTTTTCGAGCCTGTAGGGGAGGTCGCTGCCCCTCATGCTGGAGTCGTAGACGAAGCCGTTCTCAACAAGGATGTCGTGGGTGAAAGGTGAGACCTCGCCCCCCGCCGTCCTGTTCCCGACGGGCCTCACCCCCGTTGCACTCTCTATGGCGTCCACGCACATG
>JABXJZ010000110.1 GCA_013375335.1 Desulfobacterales bacterium | reverse complement strand
AATCATAAGGCAGCACAGAGCGATCCCTCTCATATTCCGTTCTATCAACAGAAGGGAACCTCCTTTCGCTATCCTCCATCCTCGCAACATGGATGTGATCCCACTGCTCAACCTGGGCACGGAATGCGATCGTTCCGTCAACCGAGCAGGTCACGTCATGGTTCATCCTGGCCCCTGTCCTGAGAAGAAGATTTGTTCTTTTCTCGATATCAACGATGTGGATTGGATTGTACGCATGCCGGTCGTTCTTCACGTAAACGATCCTGTCGCTGTCCGGCATCCAGGCAGGTCCCTGCTCTACATCGGGGATAATGTCCACAGCCACTACCTTCATGGCAAGTCCTTCGCCTTCGGTGGGATCCGAACCATCGGCGGCAATCACCCCCAGAGACCATACCTTCGGGTCATCCTCCTTATTATAGTTGGTATAGAAGGCAATCTTTTTGCCATCTGGGGACCATACCGGTCTCAGGTCGTCATAAGGCCAGGTGGTAAGCGGTTTCAGGGTCCTGAGAGGCTCTTTTACATCGCCGATGAGATAAATGTCGTGATTATCGTTGCTTCCATAGGTCATCACGATTTTCTTGCCGTCCGGGGACCACTGGGGGAAAAGATATGCCTTGTCCCCTCGGGTCAGCCGCCTCAGCGCGCGGGTTGCGAGGTCAATCAGATAGATATCCCCACAACCCGTGCGACCCGATACAAAAACCAGGTGATCATCGACAGGGGACCAATGCGCAAGGCCGTCCTTTGCCGTATGCTCGGTGAGTCTCTTCGTCTCATCGCTGCCGATCGCACCGAGGTAGAGATCGTAGTTCCCCCCGCCGCCGTTGCTCATGACCACGAACCGGTCTCCCCCCGGGGACCAGCTGAGCCCTGAGTTGTAACTCACCTCATCGAAGATGCCGGGAAGGAAGAACTGCATCCCATCATCATCCGCGGTCAGCTGCAAATATACTTTCTGGGCAATCGTGCCGACCGGGCTGGCGATGATAATTTCCTTCTTGTCGCCAATGCTTCGCTCGAATGCGATCAACTCCCCGGACGGGGACCACACGGGGTTCGAATCGTTGTGGCCGGCCTTAATCTCAGTAAGTTCCCGAACCCACAGGGGTTCTATCACTTTCGACACCTCTGTTTCCAGCTCCTTTCCGGCCATAACGCTCTCGGGTGGCCCCTCCGCAGGCGGCGCTTCTTCCCCCGTCACAAGGGCTTTGCCTTCCTCAAGCACTGGTTCCTCTCCAGTCTCATTCGCCCTATTTTCACCGGGTTCATCTATCTCCGCCGCCCCCCCCGATTCGCTTCCCTCGGTGGACACTGCCTCCGCAATCTTTTCCGCGGCCGTATCCTCATCCACCACGAATAACTGCGCCTCAGCAGCCAGGCTCACGCCGGCAATGGTCGCTGCTGCAAGAACCGTACAAGTCCACCCCCGGAATTTCACGCCGCCAACCTCCACAACGCACTAGCCCAAATCCTTTATCTGAGCCCAGTATCTCCTTGCTGCATTGCGACACTTTACAAAGCTGCTGTTTCCCTCCAGCTTTTTCGGAAAGAAGTCGAAGTATTCACGCCATGCAAGATTGGCTTTACGAAGAACCGATCTTTTTTTGGTGATTAAAAATAGCTTATGATACGAGATAGCCCGGTAATAATAGGTGTCATGGACGGCCTCCTCAAAGTGCAGGGTTGGGAAAAAGCGCGTATTCTGCTTGGCTATTTTTAGTTTTTGTATCGCCTTGGAAAGGTTCTGCGCAGCAGCCCTCTTGTTTTTATGAATGAGTTGATTTCCCTTTTCATAGTAGGCATGTCCCAGGTTGGTGTAGGTCACTGCAAATTGCTTATAGATTATCTGTTGGTTCTCAGGAAGCGACAACACGTTCTCAAACTCGCGAATAGCGGAGCCATAATCATTTTTTTCGTCAAGATACAGCTGTCCAAGCCTGTGGTGAGCATCTGAATAATCGGGATGCCCTTTTTCAGTACTGGTATAAGCCTGAATCGCCGCATCGATGTCTCCATTCTGTTCGGCCATCTTTCCTATTTTCAGATAATCCTTCACGAAAATAACCTTATTCTCCCCGATGCGTTCTACGGTTGGTTTATTGAACTCCAATACCTCTTCCCAGTCACGGTACTCACCCCCCACAGAAAGCTTTATTTTACGGAATCCAAAGTTCACCGGCTTCCCATCCAGAATAGGGGTTTTACCGATTTCGACACCATCAATAAAAACATCGGCCTCTGACGGCTGAGACTCGACCTTAAACAGGGCGGTGGCAACATCAAGGCAGAACTCCTTTGCCTCCTTGCTTACATCCACGCTGATCGTCTCGCGCAACGGCTGATAACCGTAACGGGAGAGGAGAATGTCGTATTCCTCGTAAAGGCGCACGGGTATCTCCACGCTACCATTGGAACCAGTAGTTCCAACCCAGGTATTATTGAGATATACGTTTACCCCCCACAATGGCGCTGCATCAGGCGGAGATCCGCCTTTGGCTAATAGAACAAAGGAATCCTTTGCAATCTCTCTTTCTTCTTCAAGGTATATGCGCCGGACGACCTTGTCCCCGATATTGAGTTCCTCACCCTCTTTTATGTCGACAATCTCGGTCCATGACGATGTCTCATCATTCTCCTTGACGATGAGCATCCCTGCTTCATGATAACCCTTGACTCCGCCGGATTCGCTTAGATCAGCAGCCATGTATTTGAATTCGTTACCCCGTCTGATCTTATAGTCGAGTTTTCCGAGATTAATTCTGTAACGGTCATATTCAATGGCGTCAATTGTTCCCTCAAAGGGAAATTGATCTATGATATTGTTAACGATCAATTTTACCGTATTCTCGATTTTCTTTTTCTTATTGACTTTGTTTATTTGACTCAGGATTGTATTTCCATCGGAGAAGTTGACCGTGGTTTCGATCGTCATCCCCTGATCGCCCTTCGACACACTCCCTGCGATAATCATATCAACGGATCTGATAAGCGGCGTATTTTGCCAACCTTTAGTCGCAACAATTTCCATATCGAGGCTTGCACGCAACATCTCCTCCCGAAGTTTTGCCTTAGGCACCTCCAGAAGGCTTGAATAAATCGATAGATTATCGCTGAGCGTTTTTTCAATCATGTTCAGGATATCCGATAAATCCTCTTCCGGCGTGTTGTTTATATAACCATATATACCTACCTTGAGCGGCTCTGGCTTGGCAGGATAGAAAAACCGTTGGATACTTTGCTCGCCTTCAAATTTGATCGTTGTCCGCCACTCGGCAGGAATATATCCCGGAGCAGTGAGTTTGAGCTGTGCCTCTTTACCCGGTTTGCCTTTATATACGTAGGTGTAGGTACCCTTGGCATTGGTCTTGCCCACCTGTTTATCATCTATATTTACGATGAGGCCCGGAATTCCTTTTGAAACACCATATGCCTCAGTAAGTGCCGCAATAGATACCGTTGCCCTTGTGACTTTTGCCTTTGCCGCTGGCGCTTTCGCTGCCGGTCTCTTAGCTATCGTTTCCTTTGCGGCTGGTGCCTCTGTTTCTGGTTCCTCTGCTATTGGTTCCTCTGCTGCCGGTTCCTCTGCTGCCGGTGCCTTTGCCACTGGTGCCTTTGCTACTTCTTTCTTTCTCAAGAGAGAAACCTCTACCCTTTGCCCCGGTTCTACTCTGACCGTCTTTCGCCACGTCGTGTATCCTTTTTTGGTTACCCTAAGGTCCAAGCCCTTCTTCGGCAGAACCTGATAATGATATACGTACTCCCCATCTTCGCCCGTCTCTACATTCACTTTGTCTTCAATACGGATGGAAGCACCCTCAAGTGGCTCCTCGTCTTCTGTTACAAAAACGGTAAGAAACTTTGTTGCTTTGAGGACAACCTTGAACGGATACCTGTCCACAGCCCCTTCTTTCGGCAACTTAACCACGAATGAATCCTTCCAGGGCTCGATATCATATCCAGTAGCTTCTTTCTGAACAGCCACGAAGACCTCTGCGCCGGGTTGTCTCTTGATTCTCTTTGAAAAATATCCATTGCTGTCAGTAGCCCCGTACTCGGCCCCATCGAGGAGAACCTTGGCCTGGGGCGCCGGTTTGCCGTCCAAAGTGACATTCACCTCCACGTCAATTTCCGCCTGTTTCCCGGCTTCGCAGGCAAAGATCAGAATCGATGACAATAGGATCAAAACTATTTTTGTAATTTGCTTGACCATGGCGATACCTCCTAAAAACATTGTCGGCCATTGGGACTATCGGCCTGGAAATGAAAACCGCCTCTTTCGGGATACTTGAGATGTACTTCATCCTAAAGGCTATCCTTTGCGATATTCGCAAAGGAAATGGGGCTACATTCCGGGCGGCCGGATATTTACTTCTCCGGGATTTACGATCTTATCCGCATCGGAACTGGAGCCCGCAATAGATTTACGCTCGCCTTCGGGAATTTTCTTGAGTTCGAACTCCAACTTTTTACGCGTGCTGCCCCCTATCTCCACGGTCCGCGTTTCCGTATCATAGCCGATTCTGGCGGCCTCCACCTTATAGGTGCCCGGTTTTATTGCGTCCTTTTCAGACTCAAATTTTCCATCTTCATCTACGATTACCGAGTATGAGGCCTTTTCCACCTTGGCGGTGGTATTAATCATATTCACTACCGTGCCTTCCGGGCTTTCTCCGACAACAGGCTTCATATCACTGTCCACGAGCTTAACCGTGCCGCAAATCTTTGTCGAACAGGCCGAAAGGAGTAATGCCATAGCGGCAAATAGGAATAATAGAGTGATTCTATAATTCATAGCTCTCTCCTCCCATAATGTTTAAATTGCAAGGATTGATATCTACACTGGTCTGGGGACAGAGGAACGGTCCGTTACTCACTACTTGCTCTTCTTTTTTCGGGGTTTAGTTTTCTTACTTTTTTGAACTTTCGTTGGCTCACTTTTTTGAGCCTTAATTTTCTGAGCTTCAATTTCCTTGGTGAGTCTTTTGATCTTCAATTCGGTAGTGTCGAATTCAGCTTTGACCCGAATGCCATCGGATTCCACGCTGAGTTTCTTGGTCTTTAAATTTGCTATCCCTTTTATGTTATCTTCCTTGTCCCCCAGATTTGAGTTGTCTATCGCTTCCAACTTTCTTATCTCCACCTCCAACTCCAACTGCCTCTCGTGGATTCCAGCCAGTTTCATTCCATAATCCGCATATTTCCTTTCAAGAAGCGCCCGTTCTTTTTGCAGCTCGGCAAGCTTCACTTTTTCCCTGGCGATTCCTGCTTTAGCCTTAGCCTGCTTCAGATCAAACTCCGCCTCTCGGACACCAGCCCGCATAGCCGCCGGAACCTGGGAATACAGGCCTTCTTTCGTTTTTCCTGTTGATCTTTTGGTCCCCGGTGTTTTTG
>JABXJZ010000425.1 GCA_013375335.1 Desulfobacterales bacterium | reverse complement strand
CCGCCAAACTTGTCTTCGGTTCAATACAAGGAGGTGAACCGGGTCAGTACAACCGGTCTTGCCATCGGGATTCCGCTTCACCTGCGCTACACCGTCAGAAAACAGCGCATTGTCGGGACCACCATGGACTATGCAGACTTCCGCGGCCTGAAAGTTGCGCATGGCCGGTGGTTTGGTCTGCTCGGAGAGTGTGTTCTGGGAGCGGAGGCGGCACGCGTATTGGGCGTGGATGTGGGAGAGCATGTGCTCTCATCAGCCGGCAGCGCTTTTGATGTGGCGGGGGCGTTTCCCCTGAAGATGCCCGTGGTGGGCGTGCTCGAACCAACCGGCACGGCAGATGACGAAGCGGTGTTTGTGGATATTAAGACAACATGGATTATCTCCGGTCTGGCTCACGGTCATCAGGACATAAACACCGCTCGGGAAGGCGACAGGGGCGTTCTCAAGCGAGAAGCCGGCAATGTCGTGGCCAATGCAACGGTCCTGTCATATACAGAGATTACACGGCAGAATATCAATTCGTTTCACTTTCATGGTGATCCTGAAACCTTTCCTGTTGACGCAATCCTGGCGATGCCGAAGGATCGCAAATCGGGTATCCTTCTGCAGGGGCGATATGAGGAAGAGGACACTGCGGTACAGATGCTCGTTCCGTCGCGTGTGGTTAACGAGGTGCTGGCTACCATGTTCTCCGTGCGCAACTATGTGATTCTCGGAAGTATCGGAGTGGGCGTGGCAACGCTGATGACCGCAGCGCTGGTGTTTGTGCTGTCGATTCGCCTGCGGCGCCGGGAGATAGAGACCATCCGCAGGATCGGGGGCTCCTCGCAGCGCTTGACCGGCATGCTTGCGGCCGAGATCCTGATCGTGGTCATGGGAGGGATCGTGATAGCCGGCGCCTTAACCGCCGGCGTGAGCCGTTTCGGAGATCTACTGGTTCGTTTAATCGGTTCATAAAAGGAGGTGATATACGTGAAGACATGGCTGATTATATCTGCATTATTTGTAACATTGGTCGGGTGTTCCGGAGAGAAAAATGCGGAGACCGGAAGCGATTTGAAAGGTGCTGAGCGGCCGTTAGTGTATGTGGCAAACTATCCTCTGAAGTACTTTGCTGAAAGAATTTCAACACCACTGGTCGACGTCCGGTTGCCGATACCTGCGGGCGAGGATCCCGCCTTCTGGAAGCCCTTGCCCGAGGATGTCCTGGCGTTGCAGCAGGCGGATCTCGTTGTGCTTAACGGCGCATCATACGAATCCTGGCTCAAGAACGTGTCCCTGTCGCCGTCAAAATTGGTTGATACATCTGCAAGTTTCAGGGATCGGTTAATCGCGCTGGAGGGAACGAAAACGCACAGCCACGGTCTCGAGGGTGAGCATGAGCACTCGGGAACCGCCTTCACGACCTGGCTGGATCTAACCTTGGTCATCGAACAGGCGCGGACCGTGAAGGATGCCCTCGGCGCTCGCTGGCCTGAAGACAAGGCCCAGGTTACGGACCAGTTTGAAAAACTCGAGAAAGACCTGAGAACGCTGGATGAGGATATAGCCGCAGTGATCTCGAAAGCGCCGGACCGGCCTGTCATCTTTTCACACCCTGTTTACCAGTATTTCCAGCGGCGGTATGGCGTAAACGGGAAAAGCGTGCACTGGGAACCAGACCAAACGCCAGACGAGACCATGTGGA
>JABXJZ010000109.1 GCA_013375335.1 Desulfobacterales bacterium | reverse complement strand
GTCGGTATCTTGTCAACCTGTCCACCTTCCTTTTTGAGAGCATGGAGAGGACATATTCCTTGTGCAGCCAATCCCATTTCTCAGACCTTGATAGATAGCCCCTATGGCTACTCCAGGCATATCTGTCAAGCTTGTCCGTCATGGCGGCCCTCAATGGATTTCTATGAATATACTTGACCAGTTGTAGCAAATAGCTGTCAGCGTCCAGCAGGATCGATTTGTATCGACCACGAAATAATTGCCCGTCACAACGGTGAAGCCGGTTGAATCGCTGGGTGTAAACACCGTCGATGTGCCTCATGCATCGGGATATATTAGCATCCGGCATCTGGACTAAAAGATGATAGTGGTTTGCCATCAAACAATAGGCTGCAACCCTCAGATTCCACGTTTCTGTGGTTTCCTTGAGAAGCTCGACAAACTGTCTGTAGTCCTGTTTGCCCGCAAAAATGGACTCGCCCCGCCTCCCGAGGTTCATAACGTGATACCATGCCCCCCGGTATTCTATTCGCAATGGCCTGGACATGGTTCAATTTATAAAACAAATCCACGTCAAGAGTTAAGAGCAGACTTGATCCCTTATATCCTTGCCCCTTGCTTTTTCAACTCTCTTGAGCAGTGCAATAAACGGATTACATCCAACTTCCATATATTACGAAGCTGTGCCATTTGACATACAAGCAACCTTATCTTATACTGCTTCGATCAAAAAGGGAATTCTTATTGCTCCGTCTACAAAAACATGTCCTTCGGTCCGCGGCTCCGGAAATTGGCCAAAGATAGAGATTGAAAGACGGGTGACAGAAGGAGTGAAAGAACATGCTCTTACTGGGCTATGATATCGGGAGTTCATCAATAAAGGCTACACTAATGGAGGCTGAAACGGGAAGAGTCATTGTATCCGCCTCCTCCCCAGAAACTGAAATGGAAATTATTGCCACTCGGCCGGGATGGGCCGAGCAACACCCTCAGGTCTGGTGGGAAAATTTAATACGGGCAACTGCTAAGATAAAGTCAAGGTCTGAGATAGATATTCAAAATGTAAAAGCAATAGGGATAGCCTACCAGATGCATGGACTTGTTGTTGTCGATAGAAAGCAACAAGTTTTGAGGCCGTCGATAATTTGGTGTGATAGCAGGGCTGTAGACATTGGGAAACATGCTTTTCTGAATATTGGGGGAAAATTATGTCTTAAACGCCTTCTCAATTCTCCGGGGAATTTTACGGCATCAAAGTTGAAATGGGTTATGCAAAATGAGCCTGAAATCTATGACAGAATTCATAAGGCAATGCTACCCGGGGATTATGTTGCGATGGTGATGAGTGGTGAGGTTAAGACGACACCATCTGGGCTGTCAGAGGGCATTATGTGGGATTTTCATAAGCAAGAGTTGGCCAAATTCGTTCTCGACTATTATGGAATCTCGAATGATTTGATTCCAACGGTTGTTCCCACTTTCTCGATTCAAGGTGAACTCACCAAAAAAGCTGCTCACGAGTTGGGCTTGAAACCAGGAACGAAAATAGCATATCGGGCAGGGGATCAACCAAATAACGCTTTATCTCTCAATGTCTTGAATCCTGGCGAAATTGCTGCTACGGCTGGTACTTCTGGGGTGGTATATGGAGTAGGCGATAAAGCAAATTATGATTCAAAATCAAGGGTGAATACATTTGTGCATGTCAACCATAACGCAGATAATCCCAGATATGGTGTTTTGCTATGTTTGAATGGAACAGGGATTCTCAGCAGCTGGTTAAGACATAATTTTGTGGGCTTCGCTGAACATGAAATAACATATGAAAAAATGAATGAACTCGCGCTGAAGGCTCCAGTGGGTTCGGAGGGTCTTGTGACTCTTCCCTATGGCAACGGAGCAGAGAGATCTTTAGAAGACGAGGATATTGGGGCAATATTTCATGGGTTGAAATTTAATACTCATGACAGAACCCATTTTTTGAGGGCCGCTCAAGAGGGAATTGTCTTTGCATTGAATTATGGCATAGGGATAATGCGTGGGATGGGCATTGTTGTCAAAACCATTAGAGCAGGGAATGCGAATATGTTTTTGAGTAATTTGTTTGGAGAGGCATTTGCAACGATTACAGAGGCCAATATTGAGCTTTTTCATACAGATGGGTCCCAGGGTGCTGCTAGAGGAGCAGGAATTGGTGCTGGGATTTACAAGAATCACAAGGATGCTTTCATTGGCTTGGAGATAACGAGAGTTATTGAACCTAATAAAAATTTGGCTTCAGGTTATCAAGAGGCTTATGAAAGGTGGAAAAATGTATTAAGAAGGGAGCTCAAATAGAGGATTGATTGAAGTGAAAAAAAGGAAATCTCTACAAAAAGGACGTATCATTGTGTTGCACTGTAGGACAAAGGGGATAAGGATTGTTGTTGGGAATGTGAATTATGGAATTGGCATGATCAACGTCAACATATTGAAGGATAAGCCATGAAAACCGCCGTGATGCATGGAATAGGTGATATACGGGTAGAATCCCGTCCTCGCCCCAAGCCTTCACCGAAGGAGGTTCTCGTACAGATACGGCGAGTGGGTGTGTGTGCCAGCGACATTCACTATTTCAACCACGGCCGAATAGGGGACTTCGTTGTGAAAGACCCATTGATTTTGGGTCATGAAAGCGCAGGAGTCGTGCTAGAAGTTGGGTCTGCCGTGACGCTTTTCCAACCTGGGGATCAAGTCTCAGTGGAGCCGGGTTACACCTGCCGCCAATGCCACTACTGCAAGACGGGCCGTTATAATCTTTGTCCAGACGTGACATTCCTTGCAACGCCTCCTGTCGATGGAGCCTTCTGTGAGGCCATTGTTTGGCCCGAGGACTTTTTATTTTCCCTTCCGGATAGGATGAGCTTTGAAGAAGGTTCCATGATGGAGCCGCTATCCGTGGGCCTGTGGGCTGTCAAACGAGGTGATGTGAGTCCTGGACACATGGTGGCCATATTTGGCACAGGAACGATTGGGCTGGTTACGTTGCAGGCTGCTAAAATTACGGGAGCTACCACACTGATTGCTGTGGATCTTAGTCCATTTCGGTTGGAACATGCACGAAGACTGGGAGCAACACACCTTATCAATGCAAACGAAGAAAGCCCTGTCGAACGTATCCGTGAGATTACCAGTGAAGTCACTGGATTCACATGGGAACGTAGTGGTGTTGATGTCACATTTGAAACCGCTGGAGCTCTCGCAACGACCCGGGCTGCAATGGCAGCGGCGAGACCTGGAGGTGTTGTGGTCCTGGTGGGACTTCCCCCGGATCCGATGGTGGAGTTGGACATCGTTTCCGCAGCGAGCAAAGAGATTGACATTCGCGGGCAGTTTCGTTACGCCAACTGTTATCCAACAGCGATCGCGCTCACTGCGGCGGGGCGGCTTGAGGTGGAATCGCTAGTAACACATCACTTTCCGCTTTCGCAAACACCGCAGGCGCTACGTTTTGCAGACGAAGCGAAGTCGGAAGCGTTGAAGGTAATGGTGGATGTAACGGAGTAGGCCGCGTGGGCGGCGGGGAGAGGATGAGAGATGCGCTTTCCCAATTTTACACTCAATAGCCAAGTTACGATTGTCACAGGGGGAAACAAGGGGATTGGCCGAACGATTGCACTCTGCATGGCACAAGCGGGTGCGCACGTCATCGTAACAGGGAGAACGGAACACGAGTTACAAGAGGTGTGTACTGAGATCAAAAGATTCGGGAACAAAGTCCTATGGGTCGAGATGGATGTCAGAAACGCGATGAATGTAAAGAGGATGGTTGCCCAAGTGCTCGAGGCCTTTGGGAGGATTGACGTTTTAGTCAACAACGCGGGAATAAGCCATGTACTTCCTGCGGAGGATCATACAGAGGAGATATGGGATGCAATCATCGACACAAATTTGAAAGGCGTCTTCCTCTGTTCTCAGGCTGTGTGCCGCCAGATGATCAAGCAAAAACGTGGTAGCATCGTGAATATGTCTTCTCAGGCAGGGACTGTGGGACTGCTCAACCACGTTGCCTATTGCGCAAGCAAGGGAGGAGTTAATTTACTGACAAAGGTGCTGGCCCTGGAATGGGCTCCACATAACGTTCGCGTCAACGCTATCGCGCCCACGGTTATACGTACCCCGATGACGGACAAGGTGTTTGCCGATAAAGACGTGAGGGCTGAGATGACGGCCAAGATCCCTTTGGGCAGATTCGGAGAACCTGAGGATGTGGCGGGTGCAGTCATATTTCTGGCGTCCGAAGCCTCTGGAATGGTTACAGGACACGTCCTTCTGGTGGATGGGGGGTGGACATCTCGATAGAAGGCAAGGGATGCACTGAATCACGTCGTGCCTTGAAGAAATCCCATCACTGAAACCGAGCCCTTTCGGAGTTATGGAGAAGGCCCCACGAGTTGCCGCTTTTGTGAATTCCTCACTCTGTATCCTATTCTTCCCCAGACCGAAGATTACTGAAGGTGGTGCCCTTGGAGCTGCGATTATGGCGGGAGCGGGCACGGGGATTTTTTCTTCTCTCGGAGAGGAAATTGAGGCAATGGTTCACATAGAAAAGACCTTTGAGCCTGATCCCGGTAAACAGAGAGAGTATGGCATCCTGTTTGAGAAGTACAAGAAGCTGTGGCCCCTTCTAAGAGAGTACCTTCGTAAGTTTTGCCCCAAGGCAATCAGTTTCTCTTGACAGATTAACCTTGTTATATTATGGTAGTTTTGCCATCATGCAGAGTGGCTAGGCTTCTAACCGCCAGAGAAAGGAGGTGAGAGAGTTTTAAGGAATCAACTCCTTCAATTTGAGAAACTATGAGAAGAAAGGAGAGAGAAATGACAAAAAAACTAACCATTGCGCTACTCAGTTTCACGCTAGTTTTTAGCCTGATGCTTTTTGGCTACACCATACCGGGGGCAAAAGCTGAAGCAAAGAAACACTTTGAAGGTATTCACATTGTATTCTTTCCCGGTGGAAGTGAAGGGTGTACCTTTGCTTCGGTTGTCTATAGGGGCGCCAAAGCAGCTGAAGAGGACCTTGGCTGTAAGGTAGACTATGTCTGGTCAGGCTGGCTTCCGGATAGGATGGTTGCCCAGTTCAAGGATGCTGTGGCAAGAAGGCCAGATGGCATAGCGATTATGGGGCATCCAGGTGTTGCCGCCTTTGCTCCTTTGGTTGATGAAGCCATCTCCAGGGGAATCATTGTGACCAGCCAGAATACCACCCTCCCGGCCATTGAGGAGAAATACACAGACAAGGGTTTTGGCTATGTCGGGCAGGAGCTTTATCCCTCCGGCCTCATGCTGGGAAGGGGCGCTGCCAAGAGAGCTGGCTTGAAAAAGGGTGATCGAGCCATGGTCTGGGGTCTGCTCGGCCAGGAGACTCGTGGACTCAGAACCAAGGGATGTATTGATGCGCTCAAAAAGAT
>JABXJZ010000424.1 GCA_013375335.1 Desulfobacterales bacterium | reverse complement strand
CTGAATAACCAAATTAACCGCCCTGCATAGATCCTCATCGGTAACTCCAACGGCTATGATATTGTGTGAGTCATGAGCCACGCTGGAAGCAATGGCCCCTTCCTTCAGACCGAAATTTTTGACAAAAGCAATTGCTACTTGCGCATCTTGGTAACGGTTAACCACCACCATCTTCAGGATATCTCTTTCTATATCAGATACAACATACCCCTCTCTTATCTTCGGAGAAGCAACCAGTTTGTTTGTAATGAGTTGCCCGTCTATGGCCTCGATCACAGGTATATTTCCCTTTTTGTAAGGGAGGGCGAAATCCTCGACTTCCTTCTTACCTGCCCTAAAATTATTCACCACCTTTGGCGCCCTCCTGGGTATCAGGGATCTGCCATCTTCTGCCACGATCTCTCCGTTAATATAGGTTCTTAACACACGAAAATCATCGATACGATCTACTTCAAGAAAATCAGCATAATCGCCAATACGCAGAAGCCCAACATCTAGTTTGTAATGGAGAACTGGATTAACGCAGGCAACCCTTAGAGCCTTCATTAGATCAATACCGTAGTTCAACGCCCTCTTTACCAGCTCATTTATGTGCCCCTTTACTAGTGTAGTGTCCCAGTAATAACTTGCATAATTTGCACGATCGCACAGCTTCCAGACAAACGACATTGTAAATTCGAAATTCGAATATCGAAATGCCAAACAAATCCGAATATCAAATGACCAAAATCCAAAACGCGTTTAAAGAATTGGAGAATTCGAATTTTGAAATTGTTTCGGATTTCGAATTTCGTGCTTCGAATTTTACACTTTGACAACTGAAACGAATAATCGAATCTCGTTTGATTTTCATAAGTTTCTTTTGGGACATGCCACTAGATCGTGTGGATGTCTATCATCACTACAGAACATGCAGCATTCATGATGCTCCTCAATAAGAGATATGAGCTCCTCGAAGTTCGTGGCGGCTGAGCCCTCCCTGATCTGAACCTTCATTCCCAGCCCAATCTTTTCCAGGCCTTCCTCCCTAGTGAGGCACTCATGGTCAGTAGATATCCCCGCATTTACATACTTCTCCAGGTCCTTACCCCTGAGCCCCGGGGCATGACCGTCTATTGGCTTGGAGTACTTCTGAGCGATGCCGATCTTTCTCATGACATCGGTGTCGCCACTGAGCACTTGGGGAAAGCTCATGACCTCGCCTAAGTATTTTATCTCCTCCAATCTCAGGAGTTCTTCAACCTGCTTTGGACCTATAGATGCTCCATTGGTCTCGAAAGGGGACGCTGGTACACAGGAGGGGGCTGCGAAATAAAACTTAACAGGCACTGTCTGTGAATTGTCAATCATGTATTTTACCCCCTCCACCCCTAGAACATTGGCTATCTCATGAGGATCGGAGACTGTGGCTACTGTTCCATGAACTACTGCCACCCTTGAGAACTCCGAGGGTGTCAGCATCGAGCTCTCAATATGGATGTGGGAGTCAACAAAACCAGGTATGATATATAATTTATATTCACTATCTTCCCGGAGGATACCTACTATCTTACCGTTGGAGATCTTCAGTGTTCCAGGATATATCTCGGAGCTTAAGACATCAACAATGTTACCCGAGACTGTTCTTACATCCCTTTTCATGCTATTCCATTCTGTGGTTATTTGGAAAAAGTCATATTGAGCATAAGTTG
>JABXJZ010000423.1 GCA_013375335.1 Desulfobacterales bacterium | reverse complement strand
ATAGAGGAGCCCCAGAGCGCCATCATATGCCAGAGCCGCCTCTCTGGAGTCCTAGACATGACATCTCCGGAGAGCAAAGGCAACCGGAAGGCCTCTCTCGACATAGCCAAAGAAGACACCCGCAGGCTCAAGAGCCTCATTGTGGAGCCACCCCCCACTCATCAGTGTACCATGGATCGTTGGACTAGGATTAAAAACCCCAGACGCCAGCTCTTCATGCCCTCAACTATCAACTGGGGGGCCCTGAAGGATGTCTACGAATTCCAACCCAACAGCTACGAGGAGCTCGTCTCGACGAGGGGAGTCGGCTCCTCGACAATAAGAGGCATCTCCCTAATCGCCGAGCTCCTCTACGGGGAGGAGGCAAGCTGGAAGGACCCCGTCAGGTTCAGCTTCGCCTTCGGCGGGAAGGACGGCGTCCCTTTTCCAGTTGACAGAAGAGCTATGGACGAGGCTGTGGATCTTCTTCGAACCGGGATAGAATCCGCCTCGGTTAAAAAGGAGCAGAAGCTCAGGGCCCTAAGACGCCTCAGAAGGTGCGTCCCCCCGATTCCGGGCGAGAGGCTCATCTCAATGGGGTCATAACCTTTAGATTGGAGACTGTTGATGATGTTTCGATTTACATTATTGTCAACTATCCGTAGAGCCTGAATGGTAGTTAAATTCCTGATCAGCTGTTGACCGACCTGTCATTGTCAGTTGTTGGCATTGATATACATTCGTTAAAAGATGTTGCATAGGATACCTCGTGTCCTTATGAAAGGGGTTTTATGAGACGATGGTGGTGCTAGAGGTAGCTTGAAGTATACAATACCCTGGCTTAACCAGGGACTCAAGATCATCAAGGGTTCATGGAGGGGCTCACCATAACATCCCTGAAAGCGATGGATGCAAGGATCAGATCATTTTTAGAGGATGCCTCGAAGGGGAATGGCGTTTCCAGAGAAGAGGCTGATGCGATCCTGTCCATGAGAACTGTCCCAAAGGTACTGCTGGATTATACTAGTAGGATTAGGGATCGTTTTCTCGGAAGGGTGCTGAGGTTCTATTATCCTAAGCCTAGGTTTCCTAGCGTATCAGTGACTGGAACTAGGTGTGCGCTGAGGTGCAAACACTGTGGCGGACACTATCTGAGAGGGATGGAGAACGTCGATACGTCCTCCAAGTTGATTGATTTTTGTATTAAACTTGATGAAGAAGGCGGGGTGGGGGTTCTGATAAGCGGTGGCTCCGACACCCACGGGATGATCCCTCTGGAAGGATTCTACCATGCCATTGAGTTGGTGAAGGAGAACACTGGGCTCATTGTCAACGTCCACACGGGGCTGCTGGATTTGAGGCGGGCCGAGGAGATCGCCTCCACCGGCGTTGACATAGTGTCCGTGGACGTGGTGGGGAGCGAAGAGACGATAAGACGGGTCTATGGCCTGGATGCGAAGGTGGAGGACTACGCCGATACACTATGGGCCCTCAAGGAGGCTCGTGTTCCCAACGTCGTCCCCCATGTCTGCGTGGGCCTCGACTTCGGGGAGATACGAGGCGAGGCTAGAGCCATCGAACTGGCTGGAGAGATCGAGCCCGAGATCATTGTAATATTGGGTCTGATACCAACAAAGGACACAGATATGGAATCAGTAGATCCGCCGTCTAGCATGGACCTGGCGAAGACGGTGGCAGCATCCAGGCTGATGTAC
>JABXJZ010000422.1 GCA_013375335.1 Desulfobacterales bacterium | reverse complement strand
ATGGTCATGGCGATTTATGATCTCCTCTCACACGAATTACTCATGGCTAATAGAAGGTGCATCACCTTATTTTGACTTTGCATGCACGGGCTGGCTCCGGCTTACATTTCGGCATAACGATTTGCAATACACCATTTCTGTATGTTGCCTCCACATCCTCGACCATTACGCGGCAGGGGAGCTGGAGGCTGCGGGAGAAGGAGCCATATCTCCTTTCCATTCTATGGTAGTCTTCCCTTTCATCGACGAACTCCTGTTTGATCTCTCCCTTGATGTTCAGCCTATCCTCGGTAACGGAGATATCCAGATCTTCTGGATTTATACCCGGGATCTCGGCCTTGATAATGAGATCGTCTTCTGTCTCCGATAGGTCTATAAAGGGGACATCCCTGACAATTCTTGGGAAGAGAGGGGCAGCAAAATCGTCCCTGAGCCTGGCAAAGAGACGGTCTATGTCCCTCCTCAGCTTATTGATTTCCTGATTCGTCCATATGGTCAGCTCCGGCATGATCAAACCTCCTTCCTGTGCTCCGGTTTGCTCCGAATACTGGCATTTTAAAAACTACCTTTGTGAGATGCAAGCCCTATTTCCGAAAATTACTTGATGGGACAGAAATGTCCGAGAGCAGAAGACAAGGGCAAATGGCAGCGGGAGGTAGATCGCTCGAGTTAGGCTTCCTCATCAGCTGCGAGTAGCTTCTTCAGTCGATCCCCCTCGATGTTCTCTTCTCTTAGCACAAGTGCAGCTCCTTTATCCAAGACCTTCTTGTGCTTGGTGAGGATCTGTCTGGGAACTTCAAATTGGGAATCCAGGATGGCCTTTATTTCTCGGTCTATAACCTGCGCTGTCTGTTCACTGTAATCCTTTGCTGAGGGCAGGCCCATATCGGAGAATGGTTGCTTTTGGCGCGGCCTCTCAAAATAGATATGGCCTAATTGTGCGCTCATACCGTTCCCTTGTAGGGCTCAAGGGGAAAAGTTAAGTCCTGCCAAGCTCACGGCAGAGCCTAACTGAGGCGTAGGGTAAGCTACTTAGTCCACCACCATAACCGATATATCCCTTGCCGCGTTGAAGACTTTCTGTGAGACACTCCCGAGGATGAATTCCCTTATACCGGAAAACCCCCTTCTGCCTAACACAATGGTATCATAACCTGAACGCGCTTCGTCTAGGATATCCCGTGCCACCCCCTTCTTCTTGGTCTGGACCTTTATATCGATATTTTTTTCCTCAAATCCCGCCTTCATGAGAAGTCCCCTGGCCTTTTGCAAGGCCTCGTCCACCAATTCTTTCTTTTGGTCCTCCAGCGCACAAAAGGTGGCCTGTTTGGATACGAAATAGGGTGTCAGGCTTGGACTGTTCATATCGCATATGGCGGCAGTATCCGGAATGACACTGAAGAGGGTGATTTTGTGCTCCTTTGTGAATGACGTAGCAATGAACTCTACGGCCCTCATGGCGTTTTCAGAATCGTCAAATGCCACCAATATGTTTTGCCCCATTGTTTGCCTCCTCTTACAATGCTATATCCGCTTGCACCCACTCTCCACCACAAGCAGTGCCAGGTAAAGAACTATCCTTGAGAAAATTTGTGATTTACAATGCTCGTATTTAATGGTTCTTGCGATCCTTTACAAGAGATAATTTGTTTCGAGAGTCTGATAAACCACGGTACCAGTAGCGCGAGGGAGCTAGA
>JABXJZ010000011.1 GCA_013375335.1 Desulfobacterales bacterium | reverse complement strand
CCGAGAGCATCGTGACATCAGGCTACTTGTCCTGTAGTACGGCTACTCCGGGCAGCACCTTTCCCTCGAGATACTCCAGTGAAGCCACGCCGCCGGTAGACACATGGGACATCTTGCCAGCCAATCCCATTTCTACTACTGCCTCGGTGGTAGAACCACCACCAATCACTGTGGTTGCCGTGAGAGCGGCCAAAACCGTGGCCAGAGTACGCGTCCCGCTGGCAAACCCCGGTATCTCAAATACCCCCACAGGGCCATTCCAGATGACGGTCTTACACTTCTTGAGCTCCTCAGAGAACTTTTCTATGGTATTCGGGCCGATATCAGCGATGAGGTACCCATCTGGTATTTCTGTGACCGGCACCACTCTATAGCTGGAGCCCTCTTCCAACTTCTCCGTCACTACCACATCATCCGGCAGTAAAAGCGTAATGCCCGGAGACCTCGCCTTCTTGGTAAGCTGCCGCACGTGATCCAGTCTATCCCCTTCAATCCTGGATGCACCTACACCGTGGCCCATGCTGTTTAGAAACGTGGCTGCCATGCCACCCCCGATGAGCAACGCATCCACCCTATTGATGATGTTCTCCAGAACAGCCAGCTTCCCGCTTACCTTTGCCCCTCCTATCATTGCAGCGAAGGGTCTTTCTGGGTTCTCTAAAGCCCCGCCTAAAGCCTCAAGTTCTCTTTCCATTAAAAAGCCCGATACTGCCGGTAGGTACTTGGCCACCCCCACCACTGAGGCGTGGGCGCGGTGACTGGCGCCAAATGCATCATTCACATATACATCAGCCAGCCTGGAGAGAGCCTTGGCGAACTCCGGGTCATTGGCCTCCTCCTCAGGATGAAAACGGATATTCTCCAGAAGCGCTACCTCTCCATCGCCAAGCCTGGATGTAGCGGCCTCTACTTCGGGGCCAATAGAATCCCTTAGTGCCTCAACCGGTTTGCCAAGGAGTTCGGACAGTCGCCTTGCTACGGGCGCCAGCCTTAACCCTTCAACGATCTTGCCGTCAGGCCTACCTAAATGGGAACAGATAATGACCCGGGCGCGATTGTCTGCCAAGTATCTTATCGTGGGTAGGCTAGCTCGAATACGGGTGTCATCACCGATAGCGCCCATGTCATCCATCGGCACATTAAAATCAACGCGAAGAAAAACCATTCTGCCGCCTACGCCTATATCTTCTACCGTCTTCTTTTTCATTTCTGACTCCTGATTGGCAAGTCTCTAGAGCCCCTTACCAAAGATATAGGAGATCAGGTCAACTATGCGATTACTGTAGCCCAACTCGTTATCATACCAGGCAAGGACTTTAACCATGCTGCCCCCGATTACCACCGTGTTTTCGGCATCCAGGATGGCGCTTGCGGGATTGCCCTTGAAATCGACGCTCACCAGAGGCTCGTCGCAGTATTCCAGTATGCCCTTAAGCGGCCCTGAGCCAGCTCTCTCGAAAGCCCGGTTAACCTCTTCAGCAGTCACCTCCTTCTCCAGGTCAGCCACGAAATCGCAGATGGAAACTGTAGGAGTCGGCACCCTAAGGGCAATACCGTTTAGTTTTCCAGCAAGCTCAGGGATAACTAGAGCTACGGCCCGGGCAGCCCCAGTACTGGTAGGCACTACACTAAGTGCAGCCGCGCGGGCGCGCCGCAAATCACGGTGGTACATGTCGAGAAGACGCTGATCATTGGTATAGGCATGTATGGTAGTCAGGAGGCCACGGCTTACGCCGAAGTTGTCGTGTAAAACCTTGACCACCGGTGCAATGCCGTTGGTAGTACAGGAAGCATTGGAAATGATGTGGTGTTTGTCCGGTTCATAGTTACCTTCATTGACGCCCAGGACGATGGTTATGTCCTCTCCTTTGGCCGGCGCTGATATAATGACCTTCTTAGCTCCACCTTGCCGATGGGCTGAAGCCTTACCCACATCAGTGAACAGGCCGGTAGACTCGACTACTATCTCAACTCCGTAGTCCTGCCAGGCGATCTTGGTTGGGTCGCGCTCGGCAAGCACCTTTACTCTCTTTCCATCAACCGCGATAGAGTCCTCGCGGGCTTCAACTCTGCCTGGATAAATTCCGTAGCTGCTGTCGTACTTGAAGAGGTGGGCATTCGTCCTGGTATCAGTGAGATCGTTAATGACCGCTACATCGATATCTGCCTTTCTCTCCATTATCGTCCTCAGCACCAGTCTGCCTATACGCCCGAACCCATTGATACCGATTTTTGTTGCCATTTTTTACCTCCCCTTTATTTCGTTAGAAACTCCTCAATACAATACACTTCTTACTGCTGAGCTGCCACGGCAGCCATAGCACCCAGTTTCCCTGCTCCTACACCACATTGTGCTCGACCTCAGAAAAATAGCTACCTTCATTGCTAAACTTTCCTCAGTACCTCCTCGTCTAATTTATGCCTCTCCGGTCCACTATGCTCCTTTCCCTCCTTAACATTTCCTCGATTTCGAGCCCTACCCCCCATATCCCTATCCTGTCTGGATATTCGGCGCAATAGGCAACCCTAACAAAAGATGCTTTCTGGAGTCAAATCATTTTGAGAATCAGGATCTCTGGTCCCTTCTCCCTCAAGTTGCACATTTGACAAGGATACGGCATATTGTTCATTCTATATACGAGCTATAATGCGCTATAGATGTCCAGGGCTTTACCGTTTTTGGGCACTCTTGTTAGGGCCCAAGCCTAGAGGGCAAAAAGGGGCATGAGATTTCAGAGTCACTTGGTAATTGATCTTTATCCCGGAGAGGTGTAGAAATCAGTAATGAGATAGCAAGGAGAAAGAATAGTGGCGTATGATACAGCGTTGCGGAGCTACACCTCTAAACGGATCGAGGAGATCGAGTCAGCGGACATCCTCGTAGGGGTCCCCTGCTATAACAATGAGCGGACCATTGCTCATGTCATTCAGATGGTCACCCATGGCCTGACCAAGCACTACAAGGACAAAAGGAGTGTGATTCTCGTCGCCGATGGAGGATCCACCGATGACACCAGGGAGGCGGCCAAGGAGTTTGAGATCAAGCCCTGGCAGGAGAAGATTACCTCCATCTATCGTGGACCTGCAGGTAAGGGTTCAGCCTTTCGGTCCGTGTTTGAGGCGGCCAAGCGGCTCAAGGTCCTGGCCTGTATGGTGGTGGACTCAGACCTGCGCTCCATCACGAGCGATTGGGTCAAGTACCTCCTTGAGCCTATCTTAGAGAAGGGCTATCAGTATGTGTCCCCCGTATACTCGCGCTGCAAGTATGATGGCACCATCACTAACAACATTGTGTACAATCTCACCCGCGCCCTCTACGGGCTTCGCATCCGCCAGCCCATGGGTGGGGACTTTGCCTTTGCCGGCGACCTAGCGGCATACTATATCGAGCAGGATGTGTGGAACACGGACGTAGCCCGTTATGGCATTGATGTGTGGATGACTACCAACGCCATCACCAATAGCTTCAAGATCTGCCAGTCCAATCTGGGGGTAAAAGTCCACGACGCCAAGGATCCGGCCGAGTCCCTCGGACCCATGTTTCGTCAAGTCGTGCATACCCTCTTTGTCCTCATGGAACAGCACGAGGCTGAGTGGAAGGCGATCAAAGGGAGCCGGACTGTGCCAATGTTCGGGCTTCAGGGATTTATGGAGCCGGAACCCATCAATGTTGACCTTGGCCGACTTGTCACAGAGTACAAGACGGGGTTTCGGCAGTTTAGGGGCCTATACCGTGATATATTCTGTCCCGAGTGTTTTGAGGAGCTGAGGCAATGCGCCACTAAGGCCAAGACGAAGCTTATTATGCCCGTGACCACATGGGTACAGGTCCTATACGAAACCGCGGCAACGTTCCATAGCTGGACACACAACCGTACCCAACTGGTGAACCTGGTTACTCCCTTGTATCTAGGGCGTGTAGCCTCGTTTATCAACCAAACCAAAGATATGAGCTCAAGTGAGGCCGAAGAACTGGTTGAAGAGCAGGCCCAGGTCTTTGAAGACTACAAGGATTACCTGATCCAGGCTTGGGACGAGAAGAAGAAGTGAGGTGACTCCCATGTACGTCATTTTAGGAAGTGGAACGGCGGGCTATTATGCGGCTAGCCGTTTGAAAGATACAGGTTATCAGGTCACCCTCGTGGATAGTAAACCTGAAAGGATAGAGGCCTTAAGGGAGATGGGGTTTGATAATGTGGTGGAGGGCGATATCACCTCGGTAGATCTTTTAAGAAAGATCGATGTGGAGAAGGCAAAGGGGGTGCTTATACTGACAACTGATCTGGACTTAAACATTGAAGTGGCCAAGGCTGTAAGGGAAATCAGCACAGATGTGCCCCTCATTTTGAGGGCCGGCAAACAAGACACTAGCGAGAGTTTCAAGGGGCTGGGAATAGATGAGATTATTTACCCCACTACAGCAGTGGTCGAGAGGGCCATAAAGAGCCTTGAAGAGTTAGAGCTCAAGGGGAACCTTAAAAGGCTCAGCGCGATGATCCAGGAGGCTGCCAAGGGCATCGCAATTGTAACCCAGGACAACCCTGACCCGGACGCCATTGCCAGCGCCGTGACCCTTAAGAGGATTACCGAAAAGATGGGCAAGGGCGCTGATATCATCTACGGTGGAGAAATCGGCCACGAAGAAAACAAGGCCCTGATCAATCTGCTCGGAATAGAACTCATACCCATTGCCAAGATCAAGGACATAAAGGACTATTCTAAGGTAGCCCTCATTGAGGCCTCCATACCAGGAAAGAACAATAGCTTGCCGAAGGAAATCAGGCCAGATATCATTATAGACCACCACCCCTATGACCCCGCCGGGGTCTCGGCTGACTACATTGACATCAGGCCCGAAGTAGGAGCGACCTCTACCATACTAACGGAATACCTCACAGAGCTTGACTTTGAGATCTCCGAAGAGCTGGCCACCTTGCTTCTTTACGGCATAAAGACTGACACCGCGGATTTCACCAGGGGGACCACGCCCAGGGATCTGCAAGCAGTGGCCTTGCTGTATCACAAGGCCTCTCAAGACCTTTTGACTAAGATTGAAACGCCCCTTATGTCTTCTGAGACCCTTGACGTTCTGGGTGAGGCAATAAAGAAGAGAAGGATTATCGGGAGCCTGCTCTTGGCAAATGTTGGTCTAATCAGGGACAGAGACACCCTCCCCCAGGCAGCTGATTACCTCTTAAGACTTGAAGGGGTGTCCACAGTTCTCGTCTACGGCCTGAGTGAGGATGTGGTACACATTTCGGGCAGGAACAAGGACACAAGAATTAACTTGGGGGAGGCTATGGGGCAGGCCTTCGGAGAGATCGGCGAGGCAGGGGGCCATGCCAGCGCGGCTGCTGCAAAGATTAACTTAGGGCTCTTTGGCAGTGCCAAGGACAAGGGGCCCTTGTTGAGGCTGGCCGAAGAGGCCATTACGGACCGATTCTTAAAGGTCATTGGGATAGGGGATAAGGGATAGACGGTGAGCGTTGGCCAAGGGGGCGTTTTAGAGGAGGCACTATGAATAAAGAGCATATAGGATTCATAGGACTTGGAGCGATGGGCAGACCAATGGCTAAAAACCTATTGAAGGCAGGCTACCCTCTTACCGTATATGATCTGAATCCTGAGCCCATCAATGAACTCGTAGCATGTGGGGCAAAGGCGGCGAGCAGTTCAGCGGAAGCCGCACGGGATGCAGGGGTGATAATCACCATGCTGCCTGCCTGCGATGAGGTGAAGGCAGCGGTACTGGGTGCAGGAGGAGTCCTCGAGGGAGCGAATGAGGGAGCCCTCCTGATCGATATGAGTTCCATTGCGCCGCACACCTCGAAACTGGTAGCATCCGAGGCAGCAAAGGTTGGCGTAAAATTCCTGGATGCACCCGTTTCGGGCGGTGTTACTGCTGCGGAGAATGGGACCCTTACCATAATTGTAGGCGGTGATCGGGCTTTGCTGGACGAGCATATAGACCTTATGCAGGCCATGGGAAAGAACATCTATCACGTTGGTGATGTGGGAATGGGAGAGACCGTAAAAATGATTAATCAGGTCCTCGCCGGCATAAATATGCTCGCCATTGCCGAGGCTTTTGTTCTTGGGACCAAACTCGGCGCTGACCCGGAAACGATTTATAAGGTAATCAGGGTCAGTGCGGGAAACTCATTTCTGATCGATGCCCGAGTTCCCGACTACCTATTGAAGGGAGACTTCACTCGGCCTGGCTTTGCCTTGGATTTAATGCTCAAGGATCTGGGGCTCGCCATCGAAAGCGCCAAGATAAACAAGATTCCGCTCTTCCTTACAGGACAAGCTTACCAGTATTTTTCTATGGCAAGTAGCTGGGGTCTAGGCAAGAAGGACATGTCATCCGTGACGGAGCTCTTGGAAGAGATCGTGGGTGTAAAAGTGAGGACTGGGTCTGAGTGATTACTGGAGCTATTCCTCACGTCCTCCGTGAAGGGATTCCTTTACCCACAGAGAGCCTTTCATTCATAGCCCTGATCATAAGTAGTTTGTTTTCCTAGCACTCGCCATGTGGCTACTATGAAGGCCCAATAAGCACCGGGCAGGGATTGCTTTTTCAAATATCTGTCCGAAACAGTTCGGTCTATTTAGCAAGAACTGAAAAGGAAAGGTGAAGGTAGGGGGACAGCAAATGCGTATTTATCCGGATCTGTGTATCGCATGCGGCCAGTGTGTGCCCTACTGCCCTGTCAAGGCCATAAGGCTGGAAGCCGGGGCTGACTTTGCGGAAATCGACTTTGATGAGTGCGCGGAATGCAGTAACTGTCTTCGCATGGCTGAGTGTCCTACAGACGCCATTTGTCAGCAGGAGCTAGTTTGGCCCCGGACGGTCCGGAGTCTCCTCAGTGACCCGCTTACCGTGGCCAAGGAATCGGGAATTACTGGCCGCGGCACAGAGGAGATGAAGACAAACGATGTAACCGGGAGGTTCAAAAGAGGCTTTGCCGGGATCGCAATAGAACTCGGCCGGCCCGTCGTGGGGGCGCGATTCTATGACGTGGAGAAGGTAGCCCAGGCCGTAGCCTCCCTGGGCGTGGAATTCGAACCACGGAATCCCACAACAAGTCTCATGGAAGATCCCAGTATAGGTAAGTTCAAGGAAGGTATACTGAATGAAAAGGTCGTGTCAGCCATTCTGGAATTTGCCGTAAAACTGGAGCAGCTGCCTCAATTGTTCGAGATCATCAAAAGGGTCGCCGCCGAGATAGACACAGTCTTCAGCTTGGATATTGCAACGAGGGCCAACCCGGATGGATCAGTTCCCATAGAGCCCGTGGTGAAAGCAGCTGGTCTGTGGATATCTCCGAATGGTAAGACAAACATCGGCTTAGGTAGACCATTGGTGAAGGAGCACTAAGAGATGACGCACACACTCCATAGGATGGGATCAGTAGAGAATCTCAGCGAGGACTACGTGGTTCTGATGATGCCGTCAAAGGACATCAACCATGTCGGATCAGGTCCTAAATTACGGCGTTTTTTGCAGATGGCACTGGATAATGGAGCGATAAAGATTGGGGATGGCCGTCTTGGTAATCAATACCATCAAGGTGGCGTCAGCAAGGTTTTAGAGAACGTTGAGGATCGAGCTGTTGTTCACGCCGTCTTCAGAGACACTGAATCACTGGCCAGAACGCTTCTTGCAATCAAAGAGGCGGATTTCGGGCTGTCTGTTGTGGTATCAGGCCTCTTTGGTGAGGTGGAGAAATGCTGCAAGCGACTGGGTTTGGAGAAACATACTGTCAACATATCCATGGGGCGCTGGGGTCGAACGGAAAACCTGCCGCCCCAGGAGATTCTTGAGATCAACACCATGTGTGGACATGGTATGGTAACCGTGGGTCTTATCGAGGAAGTGATCGCTGACGTGAGGAATAAGCGCTGCACCCTCGAAGAGGGAGCGGAACGCCTTTTTCGCCCGTGCCTGTGCGGGATCTTTAACCCGCACCGGGCGGCGCAGCTGCTAGAGGAGATGACCGCCAAGGAAAAGTAACAACGCGTTTAGAGGCGGAGGAGAATAAGGGAAAGGAGGTTATCCATTGATGGAGAAGGTTGGGATCATCGGATTGGGACGTGTGGGGATGCCAAGTGCCAGGAGATTTATCAGGATGGGTTATCACGTAGTGGGCTTTGACCGCCGGAAAGAGGCGATTGAAGAGCTGAGATCAATGGGCGTTGAAACTGCTCGGAACCCTAAGGAAGTCGCTCAAAGGGCAAAAACCGTTATCATATTGGTACTCAATGACCAGCAGGTTATCGATGTGGTAACAGGCCCAAATGGCGTACTCGCAGGGTGTGACAGCGACTCAAGGATTATTTGCATGAGTACCATTAACAGAGAGAATTTAGAATGGATAGCCAAAAGATGTCATGAGGGCAATGTGGAATTCATTGATTGCCCATTCACCGGAGGGCCTGCCAGAGCTGAGAACGGCACCCTTACCCTGATCGCAGCGGCGCCTCGAGGGCTTTTGCAAGTGTGCCGGCCTGTACTTGAGGTCTTAGGCGAGATCGTACATGCCGGTGAAACTCCGGGTATGGGCCAGTCTGTTAAGCACTGTAACCAGCTGCTGGTGGGGACGACCCATGCGGCTATAATGGAAACCATTGCCATGGCCAAGAAGATCGGTCTCGATCCCCGGCTCGTCTGCAAAGTCATCGGGGAGGGGATTGTGGGAAGCGACTACTTCCGGCTCCTCTCATCAAGTGTACTGGATAGTACGCCTTCACCAGGGGGGCTTGGCCAGATGTGCAAAGACATGGATATCGTCATTAACACCGGCAGACGTCTCAAACTTCCCCTATTTGTCGCAACTTCGGCCTATCACTATTTCCTTGCCGCCCAGTCTCTTGGCATGGAAGATCAAGAGGGATCGCAATTGATAAAAGTGGTTGAAAGAATCTCCGAGCCGGATGGCTCAAAGTCCGGAAGCTGATTGAGGAACGCTCGGATTTGCCAGCATGGGACGGCTAACTGTACGCGGAGAAATGGTGATTGACGGCACAGGGAGGTCGCCGATTGAGAAGGGCGCCGTTGCGATCGATGGAGAGCGGATCGTCGCAGTGGGAAAGGAGGAGAAGATCAGGCAAGAATTCAAAGCTGAGGTAATTGACTGCAGCGATCAAGTGCTCATCCCGGGCTTAATCGACTGTCACAACCACCTTTCCCTGGACCCGACCTTGGAGAACTATCTACACCGGATGAACGACAGTGATGCCGCTCTAGCTCTTCGTGCCTCTGCAAACATGGGTATTGATCTGAGGGCTGGTGTTACAACAGCACGTTGTTTAGGGGACAGGAACTTCCTGGATGTCGAATGCAAGAGAGCCGTTGAATCCGGGCTCTTGAAAGGTCCGGGCCTCCTGGTTGCCACTAGAGGGATCCGCGCACCTCATGGCTATGGCTTCATGGGCTATGCATTTGATGGTCCTGATCAGATACGAGGCGCCGTGAGGGAAAATCTGCGTGCAGGGGCCGATTTGATCAAACTATACATTACTGGGACTCTTCCGGGATCACCGGAGATCCATAGCTATCTTTCGAAGGGGGAGATCTCCGTTGCTGTTCAGGAGGCCCACGCCATGGGCGTCAAAACAGCAGCCCATTGTATTGGTGGAGTCGGGCTCCAATGGTGTCTCGAGGCAGGAGTTGACTCAATCGAGCACGCTTATTTTATGAGCGATCGAGAAATCGATATGCTCGCTCAATCGGATAGCTGGCTCGTTTTGACGCCCAGTCCGTTTTTAACGGAAGCGAGGATCCGGACATTGCCTTCCGAACTCATCGACGGGCACTTACGCGAGCGGGATAGAGCGGCAAATCGAATGGCTGCAGCCATTCGGGGCGGGGTTAATTTCGCGGTAGGAACGGATGCCATGCATGGCGGCTTGGCCCAGGAAGTTGAATATCTCGTTGAGTTGGGGGCTCCGACGACCGAGGCCCTCGCGGCAGCCACCCATTACGGAGCGATAGTCTGCGGGCTTGAAGAGAGTATTGGGACTCTTGAACCCGGTAAGATTGCTGACATTATTGGGGTGAGGGGTAACCCGTTAGAGGATGTTCGGGCCCTCGGAAGGGTTGAGACTGTTATCCTTAAGGGAAAGATCGAACGCATTGCCAAAAAAAGCTAGTCAGGGGATGAGACAAAACGCCCAGAGATATGGATCTTGGAGTATTCCAGAGGTCACGGCATGGGGAGGAAATGCCTGCCGATAACGGTCAAAAGGAGGGGATCTCTTTTTGCCATTCTGTCCTCATCAAACACCATGGGCCCGGTTACGCCGTCAAAGTCCTCACTTGTTGCTAACGCAAGACGAAGATCTCCCCTTGTCTTTATATTATCTCCCTTTTCTTTCAAGATCTCCTTGATTATACTAATAGTATCGTAACCTATAGCAGCAAGGAGTCCTGGTTCCCGGCCAAAGTTGGTCTTGTATTGGGCGACAAAGCTGTCCACCCCTCTATAACCGCTACCGGGAAAAAAGCCAGCAGGAAATAGGGCTCCGCGAACATATTCCCCACCGATCTCGATCAACTCCGGAGAATTCCAGAGATTCGTCCCCAACAGCCTTACTCCTACAACATCATAATAGGCCAACTGTGACGCTATAAGGGCTACCCTTTTAGAGCTATCAGGTATGAATATGGCATCAAAATCAATGATAGGCTCTGGTGCCTCTTGGATGACCTCCTCTTCCTCCTCCAGTTCAGCCTCTTCTGCTTGTTCCGGTTCTTCCCTCTCCTGTTCAACCGTATCTGATTCCGGCCTCGGATAGAAGAGACCGACCATCTTTTTTATGGGTGTTGCAAAATCCGTATCCCTGGGATCATAGGATTCTACTGCAGTTATCATCCCCCCCTGTGACTCAACCTTATCCCATAGCCTATCCATGAAGTATCTGCCATAGGCATTGGCAGGATATAGGATCGCGAATCTCTTTGACCCCATTTCACCCATAACCTTATCTATTAGGCTTCTGAGCTGGTCTTCCGGGGTGAGACAATTCTGAAAAACCATCTCTCCCTTGCTCGTGATACCTTCACTCTGGCTTAAGCTGATTATGGGTATACCCAATGCTTGGGCCTCTTCCACAACCCCTTCAGCTACCTTGCTGATCAAGGGGCCTATAATGACTATTGCCTTTTCCTCCTCTGCCAACTCTATCATAGCCTCAATTGCTATGGTAGGATCGCCCTTTGTATCCCTTATTACAAACTCTATGGATGGAAGGCCTTCATTACCCTCCCTAAAGATGTCCAAACCCAGTTCGAGGCCATTTAAGACCTCCTGGCCATAGATGGCAAAGGGACCGCTCATGGGTAAGAGGCAACCGATAACGTTGGGGTTGACCTTTAACCTCTCCTCAATCTTCTCCAGGACCTCCTCAGCTCTAGCGGCCCAACCCTGTTCCGGTGCAAGCCTCACTATCTCTGTTGCCGCCTCGCGTGCCTCCTCCAATTCGTCCGATTTAAGATATGATAGGGCAAGCTGGTAGTCAATAGCAGGGATAAGGCTGCTATCTTTAGCATAGGTGGCCATCTCTTCTAGTTCCTCTTCTGTGGCCTCATAGATGAGATCGAAAAGTTGGTACCTGATGTCGTCCTTCTGCTCTCTTGGAATCAACGGTGATTCCAATAACTTCAGCCACCAGTAAAGGGCCCGTGGAGGGTGACCTAACTCCTTTAGGTTCTGGCCTAGAAGAAGGAATACCTCTTCTTTCCTGGGATAGTCCTTATGGAGCTCAAGCCACCGCAAAGCGGATAGCCTTGATTCCGAGTATTGCTTCAGATGGAAATATGTCCTGACTATTAGGAGATGAATCTCGGCCCTCTTTTCATTCAAGGGATATTCATTGACTACGTCCAAAAAAAGGGGTAAGGCCTCCTCATATTGATTCCCGTCATAGTATATGGTCGCCTTTCCGGCTAATGCATCCCTGACCTTATCTCCTGTTGGAAATTCCTCAAGATACCTGTCATAAGCTGCTAAGGCCTTATCGTAGTCTCTTTGACGCCAATAACCTTCAGCCATGGCAAAATGATCGATGACCTCCTTTTCTTCAGGTACTTCCTTTGGAAGCGGCTCCTTTATGATCACCTTTCGCTCGCAAGAGAAAAGAACAAAAAAGGCCATTACCACTGTTAGGGTGGCAACGGCCTTTCTGAAAAAGCGGGCTCTACTTGCTGTCATCCTTTACTTCCTCAAAATCTGCGTCAACAACCTCCTCCTCCTTAGCTGACTCCGATTTCCCGGCCCCAGCTTCTGTACCAGCCTGAGTTTGAGATTGGGCAGCCTGGGCATATAGGACCTCAGCTATCTTATGCGAGACCTGGGTCAACTCCTCTGAAAGCCGCTTGATCTCTGCTGCATCTTCGCCTTCCATGGCCTTCTTGAGCTTGGCGATGGCATCATCTATCTCCCCCTTGGTGCCAGCATCGACTTTGTCTCCAGCCTCTTTAAGCGATTTTTCAGTGGTGTAGATGAGGGAGTCAGCAACATTCCGCGCATCAACGAGCTCTCTCTTCTTTTTGTCCTCTTCGCCATGAAGCTCCGCCTCCTTGATAAGCCTCTCAATCTCCTCCTCACTAAGGCCGCTTGAGGCAGTTATCTTGATAGACTGCTCCTTCCCAGTTCCCAAATCCTTAGCAGACACATTAACAATGCCGTTTGCATCAATATCAAAGGTTACGTCTATCTGAGGGACGCCTCTAGGCGCCGGTGGAATCCCCACCAGCTCAAAGCGACCGAGCGTTTTATTATTAGCGGCCATCTCCCGCTCACCCTGGAGAACATGAATGGAAACCGCAGGTTGGTTATCCGCCGCGGTTGAGAATATCTGACTCTTCTTAGTGGGTATAGTAGTATTTTTCTCAATGAGCTTGGTGAACACAGCTCCAAGGGTCTCAATCCCCAGCGAAAGGGGAGTAACGTCGAGTAGGAGGACATCTTTTACATCGCCCTTTAACACACCACCCTGAATAGCCGCACCGATTGCGACAACCTCATCAGGGTTGACACCCTTGTGTGGCTCTTTGGCAAAGAGCTCCTTTACCTTTCTCTGAACCATCGGCATCCTGGTCATCCCTCCAACCAGAATCACCTCATCCATATCACCGGGCTTCAAGCCGGCGTCACTTAGGGCTATCTTGCAAGGCTCTACTGTCTCTTCAACCAGATCCTCTACGAGGGCCTCAAGTTTTGCCCTGGTTAGTTTCATGTTCATATGTTTTGGTCCGCTTGCATCAGCGGTAATAAAGGGCAGATTGATGTCAGTCTCCATCGATGTGGAGAGTTCCATCTTTGCCTTCTCAGCCGCCTCCTTCAACCTCTGTAGCGCCATCTTGTCATTCCTGAGATCAATCCCCTGATCCTTTTTGAATTCATCAGCAAGGTAATCGATAACCCTCTGATCAAAGTCCTCACCCCCTAAATGGGTATTTCCATTGGTGGCCTTGACCTCAAAGACCCCATCGCCTATCTCCAGGATGGAAATATCAAAAGTGCCACCCCCAAGATCAAAGACGGCTATCTTCTCGTCCTTCTTCTTGTCCAGACCGTATGAAAGTGAGGCAGCCGTAGGCTCATTAATGATACGTTGAACATTTAGTCCCGCTATCCTACCTGCATCCTTTGTCGCCTGTCTCTGGCTGTCATTGAAATAGGCTGGAACGGTGATTACAGCATCAGTCACCTTTTCACCAAGATACTCCTCGGCGGTCTGCTTCATCTTCTGTAACACCATTGATGATATCTCGGCAGCGGTGTAATCCTTACCCTTGACCGTCACCTGGGCATCACCATTCTTTGCCTTGGTAATCTTGTAAGCGCATACCTTAACATCCCTTTGAACCTCAGGTGAGTTATACTTTCTGCCTATGAGCCTCTTAACCGCATAAACAGTATTATCCGGATTTGTAATCGCCTGTCTCTTCGCAGCCTGTCCGACAAGCCGTTCCCCACTATCACTAAATGCCACCATAGAGGGTGTAGTCCGACTCCCCTCCACGTTTGCAATTACCTTTGGGTCACCCCCCTCCATCACGGCCACACAGGAATTCGTGGTTCCCAGATCGATTCCAATGATCTTACTCATTGTTTCCTCCCATATTCGTGGATCTAAACTGTTTCTTCTGTTTTGTTGGCCTCTCCTTGCGAGATCACAACCCTCGCTGGCCTTATCAAGCGTCCATTGAGTAGGTAGCCCCTCTGGAATTCAGTAATGACATGCCCTGGGGGGACCTTATCATCTCTCTGTTGTGAAATTGCCTCATGAAAATTGGGGTCAAAGGGCTTTCCCTCTGCATCAACTTCTTTAAGCCCCGCTTTTTCTAACGTTTTCATCAGACCATCCAGTGTCAGCTTAACGCCCTCAACTAACCCCGACGAATTCCCATCGTCTTGTGCGTGAGATATCGCATTTTGAAGATTATCGATTACCGGAAGAATCTCCTTGATGAGAGATTCATTCGCGTATTTTCTCAACTCCTCCCTTTCCTTTATCACTCTCTTTTTGAGATTTTCCATTTCAGCATAGGCGCGGATATAGAGATCGTGGTTTTTCTTGGCCTGCTCTTCGGTGTCCTTGAGTTTCTTTAGGAGTTCCTGCTTGGTCATATCCTCAACCCGCCTTACCTTTTGTTCCCCGTCCTGCCTCGCGGATTTTGCATCCGGCCCTTTACGA
>JABXJZ010000421.1 GCA_013375335.1 Desulfobacterales bacterium | reverse complement strand
AAGGAAGATGAACACCATCAAAGTAGTGACCCTGAACTGTATTAAATGCCTCAGGGTCAAGTTGACTGTATTCGTCCCCATTAACAATTGTTCCCGTAAATCCATATCCATCACTTCCGCTTCCATCATCATCCAACGTTTTGCTTGAGAAACTAGCCCCGTTGGCTGGCAGAATTTTTACCCTATCAGTCTGAGCAGACCCTGAGTCATAGGATACGATTTCACCCACCACCTCGAATCTCTGATTATCTTTAAGGTAAATTTCATTAGCATCTCCATCCAGTATTAGGTTTCCATTAATATGAAAGGGAGCTCCATTATTGACATCCCCAAAAGTTGTATTTGAAGAAAACCTCACCTCTGAATTTATAAACCTCACACAGTTAAGCAAAGGGCTATCATTCTTGGCTATTGCCTGAAGGGTAACTAACTTTTTGGGTAGGTCTCGGGATTCAATGGTGATATAACCCTCTTCTTCAGTATATCCACCAGAAGTAGGAATGTGGTTTTTATAGACCATAAGACTGTAATTCGAATAATCAGACCAATTACCTTGTTCGACCTCTTTAGGGGTCCAATCCGTGGGATCATATTCGGGATCTGTCCCATCCCAGGTATTCAACTGATCCAAGGCATATAATATTCCTTGTTTAGCTAGGGCATAACTTTGCTGTTCTTCCCCGGTTTTCTCCACCATGGTTGTATTAGTCACTACTTTGCGCACCAGGAAAGAGGTGAGGATGAAAAGTACACTCACTATTAATAGACTCAGGATGATGGCAGTACCTTGATTATTCTTCATCTTGCTCCTAATTTTACCGCTGAGGCTAGCTTGTAGGTGCGCCATTCTTTTGATGGCTCCTCTCGGGCTATCTCTAAGGTAATGAGAACCTCGTCCTCATTGTCTCCGCCAAGAATGAAGGAGAGTTGAGTGACTTTTATATCGGAGGAGATGAGAGGCACAGGATTGTCAAAACCATCCCAATCATTTGTGAGAGGGTTAAAGCGATTAATTCGCATATATAACAGAGCGGCATCCGCGAGGTCAGTATCGTAATTCGTAGAAAAAGCGGGAGGGAAAGTATGAGCAGCCGGGTCTAAGGGCCACCTGTCTTCCTGCAGAGAACGAGTGTTCGGATCATCAGGTAAAGCGGTATAGAGAGCAATCTCATCTCCCCGTTCGCTGGGGTCAGAATCTTGAGGAAGATAAAATATCATAAAATAGGGATATTTCTCATTGTAAGTGTCTTCAATTTCAGAACTATCATCCTCATCGTCGCCACTATCGTTGTTTCCCGGAATCCAGTCGCTGGGGGTGGTATCGTCTTCGTTCTCTCTGTCCACAACCAATGCTCCCCCAAATTCTTTAACTATCTTCTTCATCCCCAGGCGGGCATTTTGCTGTAGACTTGACTCTACTACGCTCAAGTCGTAAGAACGGGAATTAGTTCGATAGGCAGGGTAAATCAACAAAGCTATCATGGAAAGCAGTGAGGCTGCTACGATAAGCTCTATCAGAGTAAAACCGGTTCTTTCTTGCGCCGTATCTAAAAAAATAGGGAGAATAATTTTGCCCTTGCTAAAGCGAGCCCTTATAGATTTTAGTGATCTGTCTAAAAGGTTCTGGTAACTGACATAGCCATTTTTTTTCATTTAACACCCGATCTATTTTAGGCTTATCTACCTGGTTATGTAGGTTTCCT
>JABXJZ010000108.1 GCA_013375335.1 Desulfobacterales bacterium | reverse complement strand
AGGTTCTGGCTACCAGACAGCAATCCTGGCTGAACTGTCGAACAGGGTTTATACTGTAGACAGGATTGAATCACTCCTTCTAAATGCCAAAAAGATATTGGCCCGGTTAGGATATGACAATATAGTATTTAAGGTGTTTGATGGAACCATGGGCTGGGAGGAATACGCCCCTTTCGATGCTATCATGGTAACGGCTGGCTCACCAAGTCTACCAAGGCCCCTCTTGGACCAGCTGGCAGATAATGGCCGGATGATTATCCCTGTTGGTGACAGGTACACCCAGGAATTGATAAAGGTCATCAGAAGGGGAAGACGTCTGGAGCAAGAGAGCTTAGGGGGATGTCGGTTTGTCAATCTCATTGGTGTCCACGGTTGGCGAGATGAGGAGATTTAGATGAAGCTCAATGAATTTCCAGAGGATATCAGAAAATACCTTGTACCCGAGCCATCAGGTACCATGTTTTATCGGTGTCTGGGGTGCAGGGGTGAGTTCGATATTGGAAGACTTCTCTACACCTGCCCATCCTGTGGCGGGATATTGATGCTTTATTCTCAATTGGCAGGAGAAACACAGACCATAAGGGGCGCCGCGTGGAGAAAGATCTTTGACTACAGGAAGATGCTCAATTTCAGTCCCCTCAAGGGTATCTTCCGCTATTATGAGTTCATCGCCCCGGTCATCCCATTGGAATCTATAGTATATCTTGGCGAGGCTCATACGCCCTTAGTTATGGCCAACCAAAGTCTCGAAGGGCTGGTAGGCCTTCCCTTCTATTTTAAAAATGAGGGACTGAATCCAAGTCTGTCTTTTAAGGACCGGGGAATGGCCTGTGCTTTAAGCTTTCTCAATTACTTAGCCAAGAAGAACGACTTGAAAGACCTATCGACTATATGCGCCTCTACCGGCGATACCTCAGCTTCGGGGGCCCTCTATTCTGCATATCTAACCAATCTCGTAAAATCGGCCGTTCTTCTTCCGAAAGGAAAGGTCACAGCCCCACAGCTCTCCCAGCCCCTTGGGAGTGGGGCAACGGTCTTAGAGATGCCCGGTGTCTTCGATGACTGCATGAGGGTAGTGGAGGAGTTGAGCGAGAAATACGAGGTTTTCCTGTTAAATTCCAAGAACAGCTGGAGGATCCTGGGCCAGGAATCATACTCCTTTGAGATAGCTCAAGACTTTGATTATCAGGTAGCTGATAAGGTTATCGTTGTCCCTATTGGCAATGCGGGCAACATAACTGCCATCATGAGCGGCTTCCTAAAAGCTTTGAAGGCCGATATCATCTCAGTACTGCCGAAGATCATTGGTGTCCAGTCAGATCATGCTGACCCTGTCTATCGCTATTACTCAGAGGATGACCCCTCTCGGCGGAAGTTTGAGCCGGTCAACGTAAGAGCGAGTGTTGCCCAGGCAGCCATGATCGGGAATCCTGTCTCCATGCCGCGGGTGATTGCGATAGTTCGGGAATATGATCAGGCAGCCGGGCAAAAAAGGACATTCTTCGTGTCTGTAACTGAACAGGAGATAATGGATGCCATGATCGTAGCAAATAAAAACGGGCATATTGCCTGTACCCACGGGGGTGAGGCCATGGCCGGGTTTATGAAGGCCATCAAAGCAGGCCTCGTCTCCAAGGGAGAGATAGGTGTACTTGATGCCACAGCACATATCCTCAAGTTCTCCTCATTCCAACAGATGTATCTTACTGATGGGTTTCCACCTGAATTCGAGGTCAAACCAAGGGAAGAATTCAGAAACGCCCCCATTACGATTGAGCTCAAGGGTCTCAGAAAAACACCAGGGGCTGGAAGGCGGCTCCAGGGGAAGGATCTCGACCGCTTCACAAAGGAAGGCGTAGCAGAAGTTGCGAAGGCCCTAAATCTAAAGAAGAGAAACACGCGGATATGAAACTAATCATACGATATCTTTACAAGGAATTCTTTACGTTCTTCTTTATCTCCCTCATTACCTTCCTGGTAATCTATATGGCGGTGGACTTCTTCGGAAAAATAGATAACTTTCTCGAGGCCAATGTCCCCCTAAAGGTAGCCCTTTCCTATTTTCTCTATAAGATACCCCTTTCCATACAGCAGTTGATACCTGTATCAGTGCTTATATCCGTCATGTTGATGCTCGGCATAATGAACAAACATAATGAGATACTGGCCATGAGGAACTGTGGACGAAGCCTGTTTAACATCTCTTCTCCTATAATAGCGATCTCTATGCTTACTGGAATTGGGTGCTTTTTTCTCTCCGAATCCATTGTCCCTATTACCAGTGCTATGGCCAACAATATATGGAATGTCCAGGTCGAAAAAAGCGATCCTCAAGGAGCCTACAAGCTGTCTCACCTCTGGTACAGGGGAAGGGGCTCCATTTACCAGATCAGGGCTTACGACAGCAGGAGACACGTAATAGAGGGTTTTTCAGTCTTCTTCCTCGACAAAGACTTCAAGCTCACCAAAAGAATCGATGCCAGGAAGGCAACATGGATGAACGATAGGTGGTATCTCAATGACGGGCTCATACAGAAAATGGAACCGGATGGGTCAAGAAAATCAGTTAGGTTTACTAATCATACAATACAACTTCCTGAAAGTCCCCAAAACTTTAAGGATCCCATGAAGGCACCAGAGGAGATGAGTTTTTGGGAGCTCAGACAATACACGAGAAAAATAAGGGAAGAGGGGTATGATTCAACAAGATGCCAGGTAGACCTTTATATTAAAATAGCCTTTCCCTTTATCTGTCCTATACTCACTCTAGTGGGAATTCCGCTCGCCCTGAGGAGGAAAAAAGGCGGAATTCCCCTTAGCATTACCATTGGCATCGGTCTCAGCTTTCTCTACCTCCTGACATTTGGCCTATCACGGTCCCTGGCCATCTCCGGGGCCTTACCCCCTCTCTTGGGTGCATGGATAACGAACCTTCTTTTCTCACTCTTCGGTGTTTGCCTTATGCTGGTGGAAGAGATTTGAGGAAAGACTTCAGGATGAAGGAATATTCGCCTCTAAGGCCATTGCAATCTTCTTCTTGAGCTCCGTCAAGTCAAAAGACTTAATAACGTAGAAGTCCGCCGCAACGGATTTGATGTCCTCTTTGAAGGTATCGTAGGCGGTGCAGAGTATCACAGGCAAGTTGTAAAACTTGCTCCTAATCTCCTGTAATAGGTCCAGACCATTATAGTCAGCCATCTTTATATCCAGTATAACCAGATCGGGCCTTTCTTCATCTATCCTTTCCATCAATTTATACCCATCTGCGGCTGTGATAACCTCATAACCGGCCTCACTTAACTCCTCAGAGTAAAGCAACCTGATATGCTCTTCGTCATCAACGACTAATAGTTTGGCCATGGGTAATCCCCCTCAGAAAATCGACCAAATTACGAGACTATGCAGTCGGTTTCTCGTTCCAGCGCTGGATCAAGACGCCCTTGGAGGCCTCAAATTGTATACACTCTTCTTCAATGAACTCCTCAGACTCCCCTATAGACATCCTCTCCGTCTTCTTAACATAAGAAAGGGTCTTACCGAGATACAGGGGGACAAGGGAGTCCAGAAGTTCATCACCACTCCATAATCTGTCTTTGTAGGCAACAGCAAAATCGATCAGGACATTGATCCAGAGGTGGGTGGGAAAGTCAAATCGCTCTTGATCCATTTCCCTTATCTCCCGTAATTTACCGACTGTTTCCTTTGAAAGCACAGTCTCCCAGATATGACCATAAGTACTAAAGCCCCCCTGAAACTTTCGAAACAGTATTTCGTCATTAACCGCAACGGGTGGCGGCATCTCGGTTTCCCCTAGGCCAAAACCAAAGATCGCAGTGGGCTTACTCCATTTTACCTGGCTCCAGAACGGATAGAATTTTATCATCATATCAAAGATAGTTCCCACCACCTGTCTAAACATGGGGCCGAGATCCGAGCCCGGGTCCTTGGGACGGTGAATCTTGGGCCTGCCCATAAAGGCCTGGCAAATCGGAATATTCTCGTTCATGGCAAGGGTAGTCATCCAGACATCAATACCAAAATTAGCTACGCCATCTGACCAAGTATCACTGTGAAAGTAGGTCCGGGCCAGTTTTCCACAAAAGCCAAAATCGCCACCTATGGGCTGTCTGACCCTCCTTCCGTAGAGGGAACGTATCAATGGATACGCGATGGAGTTTGTTATGGTGCCATCATATTTATGCCTCACATAAAGGGGTACGACATACCCAAAATCCTGGAACAGGGGCTCCCCTAAGTGCCTTATCCATTTCGGCGTGATACTCTTTAAATCAGCATCAACTACCACCACTGCCTTAGCGTGAAGATCAACGACCTTCTTGAACAGGTTCCTAAAATTGTTCCCTTTGCCCCGAATACCAGGTTCTGTAGATAGGTATATCTTTGGCGTACGAGTTTTTATGCCCAGAAATACCTCTTTTGTGCCGTCGTTAGAGTTATTATCGCAGTTTATGATTGCTGATTCCATGTTACCGAAGAATAACTGTATGCCCTGATCCGCCTGTTGTACCGGAAAGGCAATTGAATCTGCCTCATTGTAAGACGGTATTGCTACAACAAATGCCGCTTTCTTTATATTTTCAGGATTGACCTCGGGCTCAAACATCTCTCAACCTCTCCAACTATCTGAAGAACAGCGCAAAGCCATAAAGAAATAATCTTTGTATATCCGAAGACTACACCAAAATCAACCCGAAAGCCGTAGCCCGCTATCTCCTTCTGTTCCATTTAACCTTGATGATGCCCCTGAATCCTGTGCGATGTAGAGGAATCCCCTCGTGTCGACTGCTATTCCTTCCTGGTTGTCCCCTGGAAGGACGTAAGACTGAATAATCCTCCCCTCCCTTGTGATTTCAAAAATCGCGTTCATCGCATCGCTCACGACATAGAGATGATCGCTCATCTCATCATATCGAAGTCCGGAAAGATCGATCACACCAAGCGAGAAACACCGCACGATGGTTGCTACGTTATCTCCATCACACCCACTGCTCAGAGACACCCCAAGCTCAAGGATGGCAGATGGATCTTCCTTATCACCCAGATGAAAGCCTTGGTTAGTCACATAGAATGTTCCCCCTTCAGGGTGACGTGAATCGGGTACGAACGTGATTGCCTCAATGCCCTGGCCCCCAGGCTTAAGAATCATCTTCCCTCTGAAAACCCTGTTGATAGCAAACTCTCTCAGCACGCTGAAATCCTCAGTATCGATTTCAATGATCCTTTCCTCGCCCTCGACTGCAATGTACAGGAGACCAGTTGAAGGGTCACAGGTTATGCCCTCGAAATCAGCATCACGAACCCTCTTCTGCTTTACCAAGGTCCCATCTCTCTGGAGCTCGCCTATGTCACCTTCATCCCCGACAATGAAGGGGGTTTCCCGCCCGGGATGAAGAACGATCCCTGATGGTCCATCCAAATTCAGCTGACCTAT
>JABXJZ010000420.1 GCA_013375335.1 Desulfobacterales bacterium | reverse complement strand
CGGAAGTTGAAGAAATGACAAACCAGGTAATGCAGCATTTTGGAAGGATTGACATCCTCGTGAATAATGCGGCTGTTTTTGAAACTACGCCAGTTGATAATGTCAGTGAAAGAGAATGGGATAGGGTAATGGCAGTCAACCTTAAAGGCCCGTTCTTTACCTGTCAGCAGGCCTTGAAATATATGAGGAGAAGTGGAAAGGGTAGAATAATAAATATTTCATCCCTGTCCGGTCGTACGGGGTCGTATGAGGGCGGATTGATCTATGGTACATCGAAGGCAGGAATAATTGGTTTAACCATGAGCTTGGCGAGAAAGGTCGCCAAATACAATATTACGGTAAACGCTGTTGCGCCAGGACCAACTGAAACTGACATGATCAATAGCCTGCCGGGAGAAAGCCGGGCAAGGCTGAAGGAAATCATACCCTTAAAGAGATTTGGCAAGCCAGAAAATCTGGCGGAGGCGGTTGCATTTCTCGCATCTGATAGTGCTGATTTCATAACAGGGGCAGTAATTGACGTTAATGGCGGCATGTTCATGGGTTGAATGAGGAGGAGATGACTATCGTGACATAATCTCCCTCAAGAACGACACATTGTCCAGGGCCTTTCCTGCCCCTATAACAACGGTGCTCAGAGGGTCATCGGTAATAGTGATGGGCACTTGTGTCTCCTCCCGCAGCAAGACATCAAGGTTCTTGAGAAGGGCGCCTCCTCCTGTTAAGAAGATGCCCCTGTCTATCACATCAGCAGCCAGTTCAGGTGGGGTCTGCTCCAAGGAGCCCTTCACTGTCTGTATTATACTCTCTATCTGCTCAGATATGGCCCTTCTAATCTCCTCTGAGTCTATGGTCATTATCTTCGGGATGCCGGTGACCAGGTCCCTGCCCTTAACCTCTACGCTCTCTGGCTCATCTGTTGGATAAACATTGCCAACAGTGACCTTGATGAGTTCCGCCGTCTGGAGGCCAATCAAGAGGTTATATTTCCTCTTGAGGTGCTGGAGGATTGCCTCGTCCATCTTATCACCAGCCACCCTGACCGACCGTGAGTAGACAACCCCTGCCATGGAAATCACAGCCACTTCTGTAGTCCCTGCCCCTATATCAACGACGACATTGCTCCCCGCCTCAGCTATAGGTAAATCCGCTCCTATAGCTGCAGCCATCGGCTCCTCGATCAGAAAAACCTCCCTGGCCCCAGCGGATACCGCAGACTCGCGCACCGCCCGCTTTTCAACCTGGGTTACCCCCAGGGGAACGGATATAATAATCCGGGGCCTCACGAGGGATCTCCTGTTGTGAACCCTCCTGATAAAGTATCTGAGCATGGTCTCGGTAATGTCAAAATCCGCAATCACTCCATCCTTCATGGGCCTGATTGCCACGATATCCCCCGGCGTTCGGCCCAGCATGGTCTTTGCCTCTTTTCCGACGGCCAGTATCTTGTTTCCCTCCTGATCCCCTTTCCTCACCGCTACCACAGAAGGCTCGTTCAAAACGATCCCCTCGCCCTTGACATAGACCAAGGTGTTGGCCGTACCCAGGTCAATGGCGAGGTCATTAGAGAATAAACGGAAGACAGAGGCTAGTAACATCACGGCCTCCTTTTCAAGACCCTTGCTTCCAAGCCGGGCTCAAATAGACGGAAAGGCGAGTGCTCAACATAACCATCTATTATGTTAATTGTAGGATGAACCAGG
>JABXJZ010000419.1 GCA_013375335.1 Desulfobacterales bacterium | reverse complement strand
CATCTGACACATACCTATTCCCAGGCCACCTCTGAACTTGCCATGTCCGCAATAATTGGGCACCAACTTTTTGCCTATATTCAGGTTGGTTGGCTGCAAGAATTCACCCAGCTCAGTCTCACCCTGGTCTGGAGCCGGATTGGGTGAGCAGACTGAGGCAGGCACTCCGTCTCTGTAGGGAAACGCTTTAGAACTCGAGCAGGTGATCAGGCTCATATCGCCGCCGGCCCACCGGAATCCATCAGCCATCACACCAGCCAGTCCATATCCGACGCCGTCGCACTCTCGTCCTAAACACTCCTCGAGAAAGCCCCTGGCGAAAAATGAGTAGTTGAGGGTGCTGTGAAACATGAAGACGTATTTGCCAACCTCGGCAAGAGACATGACTGTAGCCGCAAAGGGGTTTTGCGGGTTAAACATACTGCCCGGAGGCAGATTCCACTCGGTCATATACATCAGAGATGAATTCAGGGTGGCGGTGTAGGCGAACATCGGCCAGGCGCCGATCGAGGTCAGCATCCTTACGGCCGGCTCATAAGCATTACAGTGAAAATCGTTTTCGCTGGTCAAGCCTTCCAAGTCCATGAACAGGCTGCCATCAGAGCGAACGTGAAATTCCCCAGGCTCATGGATGATCCAATCCCTGTTAGAGGCGGCAAACAGCTTGCCCACCACCCCTTTGTACTTCACCATGCTAAGGTTAAGGTAGTGGTATATTCCTGGGACTGCCTGAGTCTTAATCCTTTGTACCAGCAGCCGCCTCTCCCTCTCGATGATTTCCTTCAAGCCCTTCCTGAAATAGTCAACCCCGAACTCTTCCACAACCTCCAGAACCCTGTCATGCAATGCCACCGCTCCGGCAGCCCTCATCTTGTCATCTAGGACGTTGAATGCCTCTGTGCGTGTCCGCCTCTTCCAGTGCAAGTTCCACCACCTATGCGTCTTGAAATTCGCTCCTACTTTGGTAGGTGGATAGGTAAATCCATCGGTGAAAACGCTGGGCGAAATAGTGCCAAGACCGCCAGGCTGGAGGCCGCCCACATCGGTAATGTGGTTCAGCCCCACCGTCCAGCCGATCAGTTCATCTTTGTAGAATATCGGCACCCAGGTGTAACAGTCCGCATTATGGGGAGCGCCATAGAGAGCGTCATTGGTGCCAAAGATATCCCCTACGTTGATACCGGGGTCATCTTCAAAACCTAGCTCGGCTATGGAACGGATCATAAAGGGGAAAGATTGGATATGGCCAGCCAGCCCATAGGAAGCGGAGACGACATCTCCCTCCGGGGTTGCTAATAAGAACAACAGCTCGCCTTGCACCAGGGACATGGGATTGGCTGATATCAACTTGGCCATCTCTCTGGCATTTATGCAGGCAGCTACCAACCTCATTTGGAACCTCATGAATTTTGCCGGATCACTTTCCACTAGCTCCAGTTTATCCAACCCATAAGCGTAACCGGTTTCCTGGAAAAGTCGCTCCCTCTCTTTCACCGCTTCCTTCAATGTCTTACCCTGATAATATATGCCCATTAAGCCTCCTGTCCTTAGTGCCTTCTTCACTCTCAGAACTTGGATTAGGTATCATGAGCCTAGCCCTCAGGCAACGACCGACCGGTAAAGTGCCCCCAACATTCCATAGCCTGTAGTCATGAAAGGGGGGACAATTCCGGGCTTGTTTCCCAGTTTTCCGGAGCCCTGATG
>JABXJZ010000107.1 GCA_013375335.1 Desulfobacterales bacterium | reverse complement strand
TTTTCATTGTGTCCTCCTGCTGAATAGTGTTGGACATTAGAACAAAATCAGGCAGCATGCCTTCCCTCAGAGATACGTGCATCACCTCCTTCTAGGGGATTCCTTGGTTTTGCCGGAATAGTATTCATCTCTCACCGCAGGCAGAATACTATTCGTATTCCAAAACTCTCGTGTGTTCAAAGATGAAACGTTCCAGGTTGTCATCCAAGCTACCACAGCCATGAAAAACGGCAGTGGAAGCGCGTCTCAAATATTCCCACTGTAGATGGTGGTGCTGGAGAAAGCGGGGGAGAGAACCATTGTTTCCCTAAATGTGCGAGGCAAAATACCATTACTGAAGCGCACCTGTCAATTACAAAGGGAGATTCAAAAGACGGCCTCACCGCTTCGCTTTCTGAAAAGGTGGATCCTTTCGATATGTGGCACTAGATCAATATCCTGATGGAGCTTTGTCTCTGTATCTGCTGACAGGAGGGCTGTCAAGGTGTGCACGCCTGTGTTCAGATCAAGATACAGCTCCTTGCCCAGGGGTTCAATGACGTTTACCTTTGCCCTGATGGTAGCCCTCTGACTGGATGGCCTTCGTTCCTCACGTTTTTCACGGAAGTCCTCCGGCCGGATACCGAAGATAAACTCCGTTTCCTTAATAGGACGTACCTTGGAGGCCATGGAGTTAGGAAGAGGGATCCTGAAGTCTTTGGCGTCTATATAGATGCGGGAATCCTCTTCAAGAACTCGGCAGGGGATGAAGTTCATGGCTGGGCTGCCGATGAATCCTGCAACAAAGAGGTTCGCCGGCTTATTGTAAAGGTCTAAAGGGGTGCCTATCTGTTGGACATTGCCATCTTTCATAACCACGATCCGGTCACCCATTGTCATGGCTTCTACCTGATCATGGGTCACGTAGACCACCGTGGCCTGGAGACGCTCGTGTAACTTTTTCAGTTCAGTCCTCATCTGGACTCTAAGTTTTGCATCCAGATTACTCAGCGGCTCATCAAATAAGAAGACGTCGGGGTCCCTCACTATGGCCCTGCCTAACGCTACCCGTTGCTTCTGGCCACCGGATAGTTGTCTGGGCTTCCTCTTCAATAAGTCCTGAATCCCCAGGATTTCAGCAGCCCTTCTTACCAGCGCCGATCTCTCTTCTTTTGGGATCTTGCGCATTTTCAAGCCAAAGGCCATGTTATCGAAGACCGTCATATGCGGATAGAGGGCATAGCTCTGGAAGACCATAGCGACGTTTCTATCCCTGGGTGCGAGGTCATTGACTAAACGATTGTTAATGTAGATCTCCCCTTCGGTGATTTCCTCTAATCCGGCAATCATTCTCAAGGTAGTCGTCTTGCCACAACCTGAGGGTCCCACAAGTACTAGAAATTCTCGATCGGCAATCTCCAGATTAACGTCATTAACGGCAAGGACTTCGTCAAATCTCTTGGTGATATTTTTCAGCGACACATTTGCCACCGATCGCTCCCCTCTCACAGTTTCCTTCCCATCGCTTTCCGGGCAGCTTCGGTGATATGGCGGGTGTTTAGGCCGTATTTCTCCAGAAGCTCCTCATACTCCCCGGATTCCGCAAAGGTATCCCGTAAGCCTATCCTTTCCATAGGGACGGGTCTATTTTCTACAATTACCTCAGCGACGGCGCTCCCCAACCCGTTGAGGATATTGTGGTCCTCAACGGTTACGATAGCACCTGTCTGTTCAGCCGCCTTAATAACGGCCCCTTTATCAACCGGCTTTAAGGTGTGCATATCCAGAACGCGAGCTCTAATCCCATTGTTGTCCAGCAGATCAGCGGCTTCTAGGGCCCTTATAACCATGTCCCCGATGGCTATTATCGTTACATCGTCCCCATCTCTCAGCTGAACTGCCCGCCCAATCTGAATATCAGTTTCTTCATCGTAGATAATCGGCATCGGTATTTTGGTGAGCCTCAGATAAGCAGGTCCCTGGTGTTCAGCGAGTTCCCTAACGATCTTCCTGGTTGCTATAGCATCAGCGGGCATTATGATGGTCATATCTGGGATAGTCCTCATTATCCCCATATCCTCTGTCCCTTGGTGCGTAACCCCATCCGTCGTCCCGGTAAGACCTCCGTGGCTTGCGGCGATCTTAACGTTCGAGCGAGTATGGGCGATAAAAGTCCTTACCTGCTCACATGCCCTCATGGAAGCAAAGACCGCGTAAGTGCTGGCAAAGACAATCTTTCCCGTAGTAGCCATCCCAGCGGCGATCCCCATCTCATTCTGTTCCGCAATCCCCACGTTGAAGAACCTTTCCGGAAACTTCCTGGCGAAGAAGTGTGTCCCAGTGATCTTGGAGATATCGGCATCTATGACAACGACTCGGTCATTTTCCTCACCGAGCTCGGCGAGGGCCTGACCATACGCTATCCTCGTTGGGATCTTCTCCACTTACTCACCCCCCTGTATGTCGTTAAGCGCAATTTCCAGGAGTGAATCATCTATTACCTTTCCGCCATGCCAATCCACTTGGCCTTCCATATAGGAAACACCCTTTCCCTTGAGGGTATTAGCGATTATGACAGAAGGCAAACCCCGTCTTTTTCTCGCTGCCTCTATTGCCTCCACGACCTGGGTCATATCGTTACCGTCGATTTCAAAAACCCTCCAGTTGAAAGCACGCCATTTGTCGCCCAGGGGATCTAAAGGCATTACCTTGTCTGTCGGACCGTCGATCTGTAACCTGTTATAGTCAACGATGGCCACTAAGTTGTCTAGATGATACTTTGCAGCGCACATTGCCGCCTCCCAAACCTGTCCCTCGTTTAACTCCCCATCTCCAAGAAGGACATAGACGGTGTAATCTCTCTTATCAAGCTTTCCCATAAGCGCCATGCCAACCCCGATGGATAGGCCGTGCCCCAGAGAACCGGCTGACATATCCACGCCCGGTGATATGGACATATCCGGATGGCCCTGAAAGGGGCTTCCCAGCTTCCTCAATGTATCGAGGGCGCTTCTAGGGTAAAACCCCAGCTCAGTTAAAGCTGAGTACCAGACTGGACATGCGTGGCCTTTGGACATGATGAAGCGGTCGCGATCTTCCCAATCTGGGTTCTCAGGGTCTATCCTCATAAAGTGGAAGTACAAGGCTGTTACAATATCGGCGGCGGAGAGAGATCCGCCCGGATGTCCCTCCCCGGCTTTATGGATCATCTTCACGATGTCTGCCCGTATAGCCTTGGCCTTTTGCTCCAGGCGTTCAATAAGCGCTGAGTCCACCTTTGTTTCAGTCTTTTGTCCTTTCATATTCTTTACTTGCCTCCCTCTACCATTTCGAGCCTACTTCTTATCGCACTAGCGATTCGGCCGGCTTCACCATCTGGATGTACCTTTTTTGCTAGCCGCTGCAAATACTTACCCAATGGGAGTCCCTTTTTCGACGGCGAGTATAAGGGGAAATAGGTTTGTGCGTCAAGGAAAAGGCGTCGCAACGTATGGAGTTTTGGAGTATTTGACTGTCCAGGCCCTTGTGATTCATACTACGGACCGGCGGCCGGGAAGTTTTGTCGATTAAATCGTTCAGGGTTGGGGGAGGTGGAATCTGCTGTGAAAGGAGATTTTAATGAAGAGAAGCTATCGTGGCTCTAAGGCACATTCGAGCAGTCGGCGTGACTTTTTCAGAGGCCCATAAAAAAGGGCATTGTCATCGGCGAGAGCGCCTCTGAACAATGCCCTTCGATAATCAGGCTGTTACGCCTTCTTGGTCTTGACTCTTCTTCCTGCCTTCTTTTCCTTGACCTCTATCTTCTTGACCTGGCTCACCTCAGCCTTTGGGAGGGTGAGTCTCAGAATACCGTCTTTGTAAGTTGCCTCTAGCTCATCGGTTTTGACATTCTCGGGAATGCGGAAGCTCCGCTCAAACGAACCATAGTGTCTCTCAACTCTGTGATAATTCTCATCCTTCTCTTCGGTTTCCTGCTTCTTTTCCCCTTTGATGGTAAGCTGACCATCTAAAAGGGTTACATCGAGATCCTCCGCATCGATTCCCGGAATCTCACCGCTTATGACATATTCCTTTTCGGTTTCGGATATATCAAAAGCCGGTACCAAGACCCTGTCCTCATCAAATAGGCTTGGCAGCGAGAAGTCATTGAAGAATCGGTCAAAGAGATCCATCTCCGGAATCAAAGACAGAAAGCTTCTTCTGCTCGGTACTAACTGTAACATCCTTGTCATATCTGGCACCTCCTTTATCATTAGTTCTGAATGTTGAGTAAATAGTAATCATTCGCATTTACATTTCAAGGTACGAGGAGGTTTTTTCTTACAGTCAGATATGATAAGGGGTTTGCCTATATGGAGGGCACGTGTCAGTCGATGTGCATGCCGCCGTTCACATCCATCACCTCGCCCGTAATGTACTCGGAGAGGGAACTGGCAAAGAACAGGCATGCACGTGCAACGTCTATTGGCTCGCCTATCCTCCCAATTGGAATCGATTTTACAATATCAGCCTCTTGCTCGGCAGTCATTTTTCCCCTGGTGATGTCCGTATGTATTAATCCCGGGGCTAGTGCATTTACCCGGATTCCCTCAGGGGCAAGCTCCCTGGCCATGGCCCTTGCCAGGCCGAGAATGCCCGCCTTTGCGGCACAATAGTGGGGACCACCGAAAATCCCTCCTCCACGCTTTGCGGAGACAGATGACATGCAGATGATACTTCCCCTACCCAGGCGCCGCATGTAGGGGAGAACGGCCTTTGAACACAGAAAGGTTCCCCTTAGATTCGTGTCAAGAACCCTGTCATAATCGGCCTCTGTGATCTCCGCTGTGCGTCTGGGTTGAGTGACACCGGCATTGTTGAAGAGGATAGAGGGCAAACCCAGGTCTTTCACAACCTGCGAGAATACCGCCTCAACTTCTGACTCCTTGGTAACGTCGCACCGGTAGCCGCGATGTTCGCTGCCCAAGCTCTCTGCTGCCTGTTGGGCCCCTTGGCCCTCTATATCTAGCACGGCCACGTGTGCCCCATGCTCAGCAAAGAGAGCGGCGGTCGCTCGTCCGATTCCATGCTCAGATGCGCCTCCAGTGACCACTGCAACGTCACCACGCAAAAGCATCTAAATCACCTCCTTATGGCGTAATGGTCATGGCTGGAACGTAACTTATCAAGAGTAGCACCATGAGCCCCCACAAATAAAAGGGGATAAGGGCCCTGGTTGTATCCTCGATGTTGATGCCGGCGATTGTTGATGAAATGAAAAGAGTGGTACCCACGGGTGGTGTAAAAAGCCCGATGGCCAGATTGAGAGTCATCATGACGCCGAGCTGGATCACGCTGAGGCCTATAGCGTTGGCCAGAGGCAATAACACGGGGCCTAGCAGGAGGATAGCAGCAGGCATGTCCAGAAAGGTACCGACTATGAGCATGACCAGGTTCATAAACACTATGACCACAACGGGTGATCTGGTAATCGATAGGAA
>JABXJZ010000418.1 GCA_013375335.1 Desulfobacterales bacterium | reverse complement strand
CAATCCAGATAATACTGTCTATGCAGTTAAGCGACTGATTGGCAGGAAGTTTGATTCGCCCGAGGTTCAAAGAGATATTAAGATAACACCTTTCAGAATTACCAAGGCAAAGAATGGTGATGCCCAGGTTACCGTCAAGGGTAAGGATTATAGTGCGGCCGAGATTTCATCAATGATTTTGCAGAAAATGAAGCAGACCGCTGAAGAATATCTCGGTGAAAAGGTGACGGATGCTGTCATTACCGTTCCTGCCTATTTCAACGACAGCCAGAGACAGGCGACAAAGGATGCGGGAAAGATAGCAGGGTTGAATGTTCAGCGGATCATCAATGAGCCCACCGCTGCCTCACTTGCATACGGCCTGGATAAGAAAAAGGACGAAAAGATTGCTGTCTTTGATCTTGGTGGTGGTACCTTTGATGTCTCCATTCTGGAGATAGGTGATGGGGTCTTTGAGGTCAAGGCCACCAATGGAGATACCCATTTGGGAGGTGAAGACTTTGATCAGAGAGTGATTGAGTACCTTGCTGATGAATTCAAGAAGGATCAGGGGATTGACCTTAGGAATGATAAGATGGCCTTGCAGCGGTTAAAGGAGGCTGCTGAGAAGGCGAAGATGGAACTTTCCACCTCGATGGAGACAGACATTAATCTTCCCTTTATTACCGCTGATGCAAGTGGGCCAAAACACCTGAATATAAAACTGACCAGGGCAAAACTTGAGGGCCTTGTGGAGGATCTGATTGAAGAAACAGTCGAACCCTGCAGGATTGCCTTGAGTGACGCTGCTTTGAAGCCCGGTGACATCAATGAGGTGATTCTGGTTGGTGGGATGACCAGGATGCCGAAGGTTCAGGAAAAGGTAAAGCAGATCTTTGGCAAGGAGCCGCACAAGGGCGTGAACCCTGATGAGGTTGTTGCAATTGGTGCAGCTATACAAGGTGGGGTCTTAAAGGGTGATGTAAAAGATGTTCTCTTGCTTGATGTTACTCCCCTTTCCCTGGGAATTGAGACCCTTGGTGGTGTTACGACAAAGCTCATCGAGAAGAACACTACTATACCCACCAAGAAGAGTCAGATATTCTCAACTGCAGCAGATAACCAGCCTGCGGTGTCAATTCATGTTCTTCAGGGTGAAAGAGAGATGGCGGTTCACAATAAGACCCTTGGGCGCTTTGAACTGGTTGGCATTCCACCAGCGCCGAGAGGTATTCCTCAGATAGAGGTAACCTTTGATATTGATGCAAATGGTATTGTTAATGTATCTGCCAAAGATCTAGGAACTGGAAAAGAACAGTCCATCAGGATAACCGCATCGAGCGGCCTCAGTGAGGAGGAAATTGAGAGGCTTATCAAGGATGCTGAACTTCATGCCGAAGAAGACAGAAAGAAGAGGGAACTTGTTGATGCCCGAAATGCTGCCGACTCCCTCATCTATGCCACTGAAAAATCTATAAAGGAGGCTGGGGAAAAACTCGATGCTGGTACCAAAGGAGAGATAGAGAATGCCATTGCCAATCTCAAGACGGCCATGGAGGGTGAGGATACATCAGAGATCAAACGTCTTTCAGAGGAGTTGACCCAGGTTTCACATAAGATAGCTGAGATTTTATATGCCCAGGCTGCCCAATCTCAAGCTCAAGCTGGCCCAGAAACAGGGCCTGGGGAATCAGAGTCAGCCAAAAAGGACGAGGAGGTTGTTGACGC
>JABXJZ010000106.1 GCA_013375335.1 Desulfobacterales bacterium | reverse complement strand
CCCTTCGTGCAGCCTCCCGCTTGAGACGTGCCATAATGGAATCATCTATGTTCAATGTCGTTTTCATATGGTTTACCATACACCATAGATTTCTGTATGTCAAGACGTGTCATATATCCTTCCCAAGATAGGAAGAAGATGATTGGAAGGCCCCGCGCCAGTTCTCTACTCTCCCCTGAGCCATTGTCCTCTTTTTAAGCTATAGAAGAGACCACCTCAAAGCCAGCTTCTTCGAGAGCCCCAACAATATGTCGTACCTCGGCCTTCTTTAACCGAAAGAAATATATTCGCTTTCTTCTCAAACGGTGCTCGGAAATCCCCACACTTATAATTTCCCCCCCATGGCTTCGGATGAGCCTTGAAACAGTCTCGAATGCCTCCGGCTCTTCACCAAGAATCACATCTATCCTTGAGCTGGATTTCAATAGGCCCATTAATTCTATAAATGCCGCAACAAGATCTGCCACAGTGATAATGCCGACGACGTGATCATCATTATCTATTACTGGAAGGCCCCCTATCTTGTGGCGATAAATGATCTTGGCCGCATCCTCTATCTCAGTGTCTGGTGTAATAGTTATGGGATCTTTTATCATTACATCTTCAAGCTTGAGATCCTCGATCATGGAAGCAAGGAATACCTCGCGCAAGTTGCTCTCAGTAACGAGGCCACTCAGTTTTTTGTTCTCCACAACAGGCAAATGGCGGATGGAATGCCCTTTCATCAAGTCCACGCATTCCTGAATCGTCTGATCTTTTGTCACAGTTATCGGGTTTTTGACCATCCATTCCTCAACCCTCATATCTTATCCCCCCTGAGAACTTACCAGTAATTTCATTAAGTCTAGTAATATCTTAGTCAAATGTAAACTTTTCAAGAGACTAGTCAGCATTCTTAGTCTCCTCTAGGATCCATTATGTGATAGCATCCAGTGGCATATCTTGTGTTCAGTGGATTTAGTATGACCCTTTATATTCCTCATCCCATGGAATTGTTCACAATATAAGGTGGAACCCAATAATCCCGATGAAGTTTACCAATTGGCGCGGAGGTGGTTTTTCTGGAATAGGGGCTTGCTCATCTCACAGGGGAGTGGCAATTCACGATTCAAGACCTGAGCCCAAATTGTTTTTTTAATTATTAAATTGAGCCCATCTCGGGGGAGCCTTTGGCTTTGGCCTCTTTCCATAAAAGATATCATCCATAAATGAAAAGAGGCGCCTTGAGGTTCTGTTTCTGGTAACGAGTTCCACTACCACCTTGTGGGGGAATGTCCTTGCGTGACTCCACGGGCACACCCTCATGCAAATGTTGCAGTCGGTTCCAACACCTCCCCAGTACTCAAAACAGGTCTCGGCATTCAACTTCCACCGAAGGCTCCCATTGCACATGGCACGATCTCCCAGAGGAATGGAATTGGAAGGGCAGCACATGGCGCATTTATTACAGATCCTGCAAAAATCCTCAACTCCCATGTCCACTGGTTTGTCAGGCATGAGAGGAAGGTCAGTAGTTACCGCCCCTAGCCTCACCCTCGGGCCAAACTCCTTTGTGATCAAATACCCGAGTCGGCCCAACTCACCCAAACCCGCATCTACTGCCATTGGAACCAAGACGGCCTCGTAATGACGAAGGTGACTTGCCGTAGCGGAATACCCGAGGTTGGCAATGAAGCTCGCCAGCTGAGTGGCGATATGGGCCCCTTTTGCATAATTACGCATGCTTTCAATCATCGTGGGTGTATGGGGGCCAGTGCCTACCATTTCAAACGACATCTCCACGGCAAAGACAACCGCATATCTATGCCTCACTTCGATCTCTTTGCCCCAATCCTCCCAATTCTCGTAAAAGATCTCTCCTCTGTGGGAATAGATCCAGAGAGGGTTGATCTCGGCTATCCCAACCAGATCAGCCCCAAGGGTCTTGGTATAGCCCTTGGTCCTCTCTGTTGCCTCCTCAGGACTGAGATTAATCTTCTTTCCTCTCATCTCGGGGTGGGTTTCCGGCTCAACTTTATCAGGAGTAGAAAGATAGATTGGAATGGATAAGGATGCCAGGGCCGCTGCCACATTTAACCCTTCATTGGGTGTATCTATTGTGCCGGGGTGTCCCAGAGGCCCTCCCTTCTCCCTTCTCTTAGCATCGTATTCCTCATATTCAGGGTGCTCTCTGTAAAATACCCTATACTGTTCTGAACTGGGCCGAATAGATCGATTCCTTGCAAAGACTATCTCTCTCTCATCATGTCTTTTCACATTTCCAATGATCAATCCCCTTGTCCCTTCCAGGGCCCTAAGGTTTGCCGCAGTTCTTCTCATGAGGAGAAAAGAGGCTATAGCGCCAAGAACAAGCCCCCCAACCAGGAACGTAAGGCCAATGTCGGTCTCAAAAAGACCGGCCCCTGTGAGGAAAAGGAAGACAACCGCCAGGGCCAGCATCCCTGAGAATTGCAATCCAGCAAAAACAGTGGCCCTCTTCTCTCCTTCCCAGATGCATGAAACAAAAAAGGTCAGGCCAATGAATGCCTGACCTAGCAGGGCCAGTGCTGCTATAAAAATCAGAACAGTAAGCATCTTCTTGCCCCCTAGGAAATCTTGTGAGTGAGGGACGTCCATTGGCAAATCAGTATCCCTTTAGAAAGTGGGACTTATTTACAAATGGACGTCCCTCTTTAACAAATTACGATGTATTTTATGCTTAATAGGATTCCTTTATCCTTGGTTTGCCGGGATCTGTGTTCAGGGAGAATGTCAAAATTCAACTACATCCCCATTTCCAACGTACAAGTCGCTCTTAGATCCAAATCGTGCGGTCCCTCTCACCACCGGGTACCCTAGCTCAACCATTCTCTTGACCGCAACTTCACCTGTGCAATGGTTGCAGGCAACCTTCTTGAAGCTATATTTCCCCATCTCCTTGACGATAAATTCTCTATCTGGATTCATAGGTCCAAATGGAGCGATATGCAAACCCCCATAAATACCATACATATTAGCTCCACCTTTGATCTTGTCTATCGCGAAGTCGGCAAAGGTAATGGTGTTCTGGTGGCAGCAACCAGTGACCAAGACCATCCCTTTATCCTTAACATTGAAATAGAAGGATTCTTCTCCTCTCACCCTGCCGATTATCGGCAGATCAAAGGTGACTGCAGCAGCCCCTGGATAGAGTTCATTTATGGTGCCAGGTTGTAGCTTAATAAGCCTTCCTTGATGGGAAATTCTGTTTGCCGCATTGCATTCATTAAAGGCCGCTCCTCGCACGTAGTGCATTCCCTCTGAGTAGAACGTGCTGGGGATAAACATACTTATTTGAGGGTTGTACCTTAGGGTTGTCTCTAGTCCCCACAGATGGTCGAGATGCTCATGGCTTATGAAGAGGAATTCAATCTCGCCGTGCTTGAGCATCTTATCGATACCCTCGCGCTTGAAGGCCTGATCCATGTAGTACCTGTTCCACCCGGTATCTACTAGGAATTTGTGATGGCTTCCATCCAGCAACCCAACCTCAATTAAGGAGCAACTTCCGGCGGCATTCTGTGGGTCCCAAGGTATTACCCATTGGCTGATTTTGAATCCCCCTGCAGCCTTCACCTGGCTAACTAACTTTTTCGAGTCAAACCAGCCAAGCTCGGAAATACAGGTTATCCTTACACTCTTGCACTGACCAATGTCGTATTTGCCTGAGGCGAGGGCCTCTAACGGTTTATGGGATATTGCGCCTCCTAGAGTTAAGGAAGCGCCACCAATGACTACCGTCTTAACAAACTCTCTCCTGGTAATCCCCTTCATGATAATCCCCCCTGGGTTAACGTTGATAAACTACCTGACCTGAATGGGGGTAACCACAGCAGTTAGCTAATAAGCAGTATCTATAACTTCCTGAAGCTAAACTATAACGAAAAGTTCACCAGCAGGAACCCAGACAGCGGGTTACGGTCTGGTGCAACAAGAGTTAGAGCCTGCCTTTTTTATAGTTCAATTTGTTATAACGCGGCTGCTACGGCACGAATATGGGCGGGTGATGTGCCACAACAACCACCTACAAGTTGCGCACCGGCTTGCAGACATTTAGATATCCCTGAAGCAAATTCAGTCGGAGACATATCAAACACTGTTTGGTTACCGACCAACCTGGGTTTTCCCGCATTGGGTTGAGCCAAAACGGGTAATGATGTTGCCTGCTTAAGAAGGCACACAACTTCTGCCATCTGTGAGGGGTCGAGATCACCACAGTTTCCACCAATAGCGCTGGCTCCTGCCTTGGTGAGTAGGGTGGCGCATTCTCTTGCAGAATTTCCCATCAGAGTACGACCTCCTTTTTCCGAGGTTGTAAAGGCCATCGAGGCAATCACCGGAAGGGGAGCGACATTCCTGCAGGCACGTAGAGCACAGAGCGCTTCTCTCAGGTCAAACATAGTCTCAACGATGAAACCATCTACACCGCCTTCGGCTAACACCGTTGCTTGCTCCTTGAATGCCTCGAAAGCATTTGATTCCGACAGGTCTCCGTAGGGTTCAAGCATTTTGCCTGTTGAACTGACATCCCCCAACACATACTGACCCTCGCGTATGGCGGATTTGGCAAGTTTAACACCTGCCAGGTTTACTTCTCGAACATCTACATCTATATTGTGCGCCTCAATGTAAATTCGGTTCATTGTAAGAGTGTTGGTTATCAAGATATGAACTCCACAATCAGCATATTGTTGGTGAATGGCCAGCACCTCTTTCGGATGAGTGACATTGCTTTGGCCGCCCATCTTCAATCCAGCTTGTGCTAACTGAGTCCCCATCGCTCCATCAAGCAAGATAGGCTCTGTATTTGTGAGAAATTCCGATAGGTTCATTTCGTATTTCTTAGCGCTAACCTTGAATTATAGTGCCTATTTGCAGTTTTATATTACTGCAAAATAGGAATCGTATTAGAATCTTGAAATAACTTCAATATGTTTGCCAAGAACCATTGTAGCATACAAACCGTAAGATACTGAAAGGGGGTTCGTGCTATGAAACTGCTCGATCAAGTCCATGAGAGCCATAAGAGTCAAAGGTAGACCACTTTCACTTTCATAGAACCTCCGTCCCCATTTTTGAGGGATGACGCCTTTCTTTTATAATTAATGCATAAATATCTTGACATTATATGAGCATGTTTTGAATTATGGTTCACCACCTTTAACAACTTTGATGGAGGACAAAATGGTAGCCTGTTATTGTAGATTTGTCTTTGCAGCCTTAGTCATTGTTTTTGCGTGGTGGCATGTCTCATGGGCTCCCATCGCTCTCACGGTCTTAGGAGCGTTGCTGGCAATTCTGGCATTAAAGAGGGATTGGTGCTGCAGGGTGAAACGTCAGGAGAAAAAGTAATTCGCCAATCCATCCAGCAGTCCAGCGTAATTCGCGATAAATTATTTGCTCATATTTCCTGTTTGTTCACTTTCTCAAACAATAATCCTCTTTTTAGCTCGAAAAAGAGGGAAGGGGGGAC
>JABXJZ010000417.1 GCA_013375335.1 Desulfobacterales bacterium | reverse complement strand
GAGCCCATCTACTTGCACCCTTACGCTGCTGGCCCACAGGATAATCCTTGACCAAGGCACAGCACAGTAGAAATGGACCTTCCTGCCATTGTGGGAAAAGACGGAGACGAGGATTATAACCATCACCCAGATGAGGGTGTTCAGTACGCCAAATACCCAGATGAAGATGGATCGGATCATGGTTTTCAGAGGAGTTAAAAGTAACTGTGCAATCCGGGAAGATAGTTAACGCCGAAATAGGTGAAAAGCACGGAGCCAAAGCCAATTATACTCATGACGGCCATCCTCTTTCCCCTCCAGCCCCGGACGAACCTGGAGTGGAGCATTGCGGCATAGATAAGCCATGTTATCAGAGACCATGTCTCCTTTGGATCCCAGCTCCAGTACGATCCCCACGCGGAGTAGGCCCACACCGAGCCGGTGATAATACCCAGCGTGAGAAAGATAAAGCCAATAACGATACTGTGATAGGAAAGCTCGTCCAAGATCTCTCTCCCCGGCAAGAGTCTTAAGAAAGGCCGTGACCCTCCTCCCTCGCCCAATCCCTTTAAGAGGTACATGAGTCCAAGGCCACATCCTATGGTAAAGGCCGCATACCCAAAAAAGCAGGTGACGACATGGCTTATGAGCCAGTTACTTTGCAGGGCGGGAATGAGCGGCTGTATCCTGCTGTTGACATGTGGCGAAAACGAGGCATATGCCATAGCGAGGAAGGCAAATGGGATAACAAAGGCCCCAAGGCTCCTGCTCTTGATCCGCCACTCTATAATGAGATACAGCAAGACTATGGCCCACGCGAAAAAGATGAGCGACTCATAGAGATTGGAAAGGGGTGCATGGCCGATCCCGAGCTTGTATGACTCAACCCACCTCAGGATCAGGGCAAAGGTCTGGGCAATGAGCCCAAGGGAGGCGACAAGTGAGGCAAGAAGGCCCCAGAATTCCCTTCCGGTAACCGTTCTGAATAGGTAGAAGATGGATGAACCAAAATAGACAAAGGTTACCCAGCTGAGGATTGTGGTATTGATGGTCATACTGCTACCTCTGCCTCTTTAAGATGCTTTAGAAGGTGTTCTGTTTCACGCTTCAGACCAACGGGATCTCTATTGCTCGTAGCACTTACCATTATCCTGGTTCCCCCTTCTTGCTCATCTAACCTTACCCATACCCTCTTGTGGGAGGAAAAAAAGGTGATAAAGAAGCCAACTACGATAAACAAGGAGCCAATTGCCACAATGGACACACCTGGATCACGGCTGAGTTGAAGACCGGTATAGTATTTGTTTTCAATCTTATTGAGCTTGAAATAGTAGGGTTTAAAGAGGCCGGGGTTAAATTTCGGGACCCTTTTCAGGAGCCAGGGAATGCCCTCTGTAATTCTTTCTATCTCCCTAAATATCCACAGGCTCATATTCCCTTGAGCAGATTGGATGCTTAAAAGCACAGCCGGGCCCATGGACATGAGATTCTCCTCTATCCTTTCGATCGTTACCCTTGCATCGTGCTCCTTCAGGTAAAATGAATCCCTCAGTTTGACCGGTATGGTAGTTTCTCTCCCGTCGCCTTTTTGGATAGTGAGGTATGCCTGACCACCGGGAATAGCTCCATAGCTTGCCTGATAAAACCTGATCCCATCGAATGTTATTGGATGATTGACCAGTAAGGGCCCCTGGTACACAATCTCGTTATCTTTGAGGAAGCTCAGATGTGACCGATACTCCTT
>JABXJZ010000105.1 GCA_013375335.1 Desulfobacterales bacterium | reverse complement strand
AAAGGGGATGTAAGCTGCAAATGCGCTGCCCAGGGTTTTCCCTTGACAGGGAAATCCATGTTCTGCTGGTACAGGCAGTCTCCATTGCACATCGTCCTCAAGAGATGCAGCCAACAAAACGACTCACGAGCAAAAAAGGTGTTTCGGTAGACTGCGTACCCTCATTTTGACCGGGCCTGCCACCCCGCGAAAGGTAGCAGCGAGAAGATGTCTGAAGATCTCAGATCCTCAGCAGAGGATATGATGTGTTGAGAAGGTGCTAGGCGAGACCCAGTAGCAGGCTCCAACTATTGGAATCTCGGCTGATTCGCGTCATTACCCGTACCACGTTCTAGTCTTTAGAATTCCCCATTCGGCGCGATGGCCGCCTTCATAACCCGCAGATTCTCCACGTCATTCAAAGCTCTCTCCACCTCGTCAAGGGAATAGACCTTTGAAATCCATTTGCGCCAGCTAAATCGCTCACTGTGTTTCGCCATTAGCCTCACGCTTCTATGTATATGGCTGTAATCAATTCCCCACGTGCCCCTAATATCAAGGTGCTTCTTGTTAACTTGCCAGTGCGGGTTGATGGATACATCTCCAGCATCGGTGTACTGACCTACAATGACGTAGGTGCCATTGTTTCGCGTTATATCCATTCCCTCGGAAACTGCCTTGGGATTGCCGGAGGCCTCTATGGTAACATCAGCTCCACGACCATCGGTGACGTCAAGCACTGCGTTGACTCTGCCTTCTCCGCTCGCCTCGCCGATAGTATAATCCACTCCCATCTGCCTGGCTATTTCCAATCGGTTCACAGCTGGGTCAACGACTATTACTGTACCGGCGCCGCCGAGAATGGAAAATATGGCCGCACTCAAGCCCACGGACCCGCTACCTTGGATGACCACGGTATCATCCAATTTGATGCTAGCACGTTCGACCGCATGAAGCCCTGTTGGCGCACCACATCCTCCTGCAATAAAATCCATCGGCTGAAGTTGAGGCGGCAACTTGATGATCTTTACGCCGGGCTTTAGATAAATCCTCTCACTCCAGCCGCCGAGCAGTCCATCTCTTGCTGAATACGTAATTCCGTAAACCTTTCGATTTGGACATCTCGTGGTTGTTTTAGCGACCAGACAATACCAACATCTGTTACAGGTTTCGTGAACATCGAGAAAGGTCACTACATCTCCTACACGGAATACATTTCCCTCAATGTCACAAACATTTCCGTTGATCTTCTCAATGATACCAACATTAATGTGTCCCGGGATAATTGGATAGGGCGCTTCGGCAAGCTGTCCTTGAGACAGGTGGACATCAGTGCCACAGACCTCGCTATAGACCGTCTTCAGTAATACGGCACCTTCTTCCAGAGCGGGTTCGGAGAACTCCTTGATCTCAACCTTAATTTCCCCGTTCACCTTGTCCATGACAGCCGCCTTTACCTCAGCCATATCTGTTCTCCAATTTCCTTAAAGCTATCGCCTATGTGATTCAATAAAGGAACAGATCCTCTCCACCCCTTCCCTCAAAACCTCTTCAGACACCGCCATGCAGACACGAATGTATCTTCCCCCAATCTCGCCAAACGTGGCTCCTGGCGCAACGGCGACTCGCTGTTCCTCAAGCAATCTATCGGCAAAAACGTCGGAATTCATGCCCGTGCTTGTAACATTGATGAGGATATAGAACGCGCCGCGAGGCCTATAGGAAAACAGTCCGTGTTTCCTGAGGATATCAATCACAAGGTCTCGGGATCCCCGATACGCCTCTACCATCTCCTTGATACAACGATCAGTGTCTCTGAGCGCGACTTCTGCCGCTTTTTGGGAAACAGAAGGCGCGCAAGAGGAATAGAATTCCTGTTGCTTCTCCAAAACCCTCGCTATTGTGTCCGAGGCAACAACGTATCCCACTCGCCAACCGGTCATTGCGTAGCTCTTGGAGAAACTAAACAGACTCACCACACGGCCATCAGTATCAAAGCGACCAGGACTTATATGCTTTCCTTCAAAGATGATATGTTCGTAAGTTTCATCGGAAAGGATATACAGATTATTCCCTTGAGCAATATCAACCAGATCTCTGATGAACTCCTCGGTGCAGACCGCGCCTGTGGGGTTTGACGGGCTATTGACGACGATGGCCTTTGTTCGAGGCGTTATCCTTTTTGTAATAGTGTCTATGTTTGGCATAAATCCCTGTGATTCCAACGTCGGATAGCGTAGCACAACGCCGCCATACTGAGGCACTAACATCGAGAAATTCACATACCCGGGGTCCGGTATGAGCACCTCGTCACCCCGATTAAGCAAAACAGACAAGGAGATGGCGATTCCGTAAGTTGCACCTGGTGTTACGAGGATATTATGTATGCTTGCATTGATGCCGTTTTCTCGTTTCAGTTTTTCCGCAATGGCTTCTCTAAGTGACGGATATCCCATGTTAGGGGTGTATCTGGTATAACGCCCCTGCCCATCAGTGCTAGCCTCACAGGCGGCTTGGATTATGTGTGGCGGCGTCGGGAAATTCGGTTGTCCCACCTCTAGATGCAGGATGTCCCGGTCTGTGGCATTATCCATTATCCTTCGGATCCCTGACCGAGGCATGTTATAGGTGAAGGTGTTAATGGGTTTTAACTCCAATTTCACTCACCACTATCTTTAATGGTTACTTCAACCACCGCTCTTTCTCAAGAAGCAACTCGGACACGACCGTATCCTCCGGCGAAGCCATCAAAGCGCTTGGTCACAGAGATAGCTTCTTATCTCGCAAGCATCTATTTGTCAATCGATTTATTAAACGCCTGCACCTGTTAGCGCGACCTACCAGGAGAGCCTGTCGATGTTTGCATACTTACGGAAGCTTACGGAGGGGATAGCAGGGGCCCTTTCTTTAGTAAAGATCCCCACCATTCCAGGCGGGGCATCCTGGCGTTTTCAGTGAAGTCATTGCAGCATTGACTGAAGCTCCGGAGGGCCTAACGTTAGACCTATAGGGCCTGTCTTCTCACGATATCGAAGTACGTCTTAATTCGATTTACGTAGCGTACCGGCTCTTCCCCGCGACAGTAACCGGATTTACTCATTTCCATGTATTCTTCATAACACAGCAAGGGCAGGGTCTGTTCAAGCGAGGACCACCTGGTGGGGTCGAGCCCCTTGTTCCGCGCGATCTTTTGTGCGGCAGCGATATGCCTAGGCCCGACGTTGTAGCTGGCGAGCGTGATAAGTATCCGGTCAAGACCCTCTACACCGTCGTACCTCCGGTAAAGCTCTTTCAGGTACCTAACCCCGCCCATAATACTTTGCTCGGGGTCAAGGCGGTTGGTAACGCCCATCTCTTCAGCTGTTTGCATGGTCAGCTGCATCAACCCCCTTACTCCCCGGTGACTTCTCGCCCGAGGATTGAAATGGGATTCCTGATATATTACGGCGGCGATCAACCTCCAATCGAAACCGTACTTCTTTGCAGCCCTCTTAATGATCGCCTCATACTTGGGCAGCCTCGTTTTGATCCTCTGGTGGAATTTCTTCAAGTCGAATCTGTCAAAGACCCGCACTTCGCCATAGTAGCTCCCGTAGATATCGTCGAACGTCCCATCGGTCCTTATCGCGTCAAAAAAATCGTTTACTGCGGTGAGCAGCGCCTTCTCCCCCTTCTTGACCGCCCACCCTACGGCCTGTGGTTCCTCAACGGGTATGCCGATTTTGATATTGGGGTAGTAACGGCGGTTGAGGAGGGCGACATTGGAATTGGCTATAGTCAACTCAATCTCCCTCTCAGCTACCCGCCTTATCAGCTCTTCTGTTGGAACGTCATCATGAAGCTTAAGCGTCAGATCAAGCCCGTTTTCCCGCAGTTCAGAGAGGCGCTCTGCATAGGATGTAGCCCTGCGCACATGGATAGTCTTTCCATTGAGGTCCGCCAGCTCTTTGATCGTATTGTTCCCCTCGTGCACAATGACCCTTTGCTGAATTGACAGATACTGCTTGGAAAAATCGACCATTTTCCTTCGCGATGGAGTAACGGTCATGCTGACAGCGATGAAATCCCCCTTCCCCTCGTTAAGCGCCCTTATCATATCTCCCCATCGGTCGGTTCTTACTTGTAGGTCTACCCCCAAATAGTTGGCAAAGGTCTTTGCCAGGTCATACTCGAAGCCCATGGGCTGGCCGCGATAGATATAGTAACAATGGGCATTGTTTCTAGTGATAACAGTTATCTGTCCGGCTTTTTGTACTCTGTTGAGTCCATCCCTTTCTTCCCCAGTAGAGCTACCAACTGTGAAGAGAACCAATATGATGGGAAGGTAGATCACACGTTTCCAAGGCGACCAACGCATTAGGTACCTCTCGCTTTCGCCAACATACAGTTCATGAATCCGATTTTAACCTTTCAGCCAGACCCTTGGTCAGATTGTATGCCGTTTTCGCACCATTACCCAGGTATGAGATGTCATTATCTACTCCTATCCAGGACACTCCTCTATTTATCCAATCTCTAACATTCTCTTCGGACCACAAGACGCTTGCGCCAAATAGAAAATCAGCTTTCCTGCAAATCTCAGCGGCCTTATCGCATAATTCCATGACCTTCGGGTGTCTAATCTGAGCTAGTAAACCCACTGATCCTGAAAGATCATTCGCACCGATGACAACGGTATCGATACCTTCCACAGCTATAATCTCGTCCAGATTCTTGACGGCATCAATGTGCTCAATTTGCACAATGATCCACGGCTCCGTTTTCGACATCTCAAGATATTCATCGCCATCCATTGCCCCGTAGCTATTGGCTCTAATTGGGGCAAATCCCCTTATCCCTTCTGGAGGATACCTGCAACTCGCCACAGCCAATCGCGCCTCTTCTGCTGTCTTAATAAAGGGAAAAACCACGCCTGCAGGCCCCATGTCCAAAATTGGTTTAACAAGCACCGGGTCATTCCAAGGAACCCTGACAAAGGGAGCTACTCCCCGACCTCGAATGGCCATTACGTGTAGATTTATATCTTTCCTATCCATGGCACCATGTTCAGCGTCAATCCAGACAAAATCGAAGCCAGCAGTGCATAGAATCTCAGATACCACTGGATCACTGGTTGCTACGTGGGTGCCAATGACTAGCTCTTTCCTCAGTACCTTATCCCTTACCCTTGAAAGATTACTATCCATGGGATCCTCCTACTAAGTATGAGATATAGTGAGTGAGCTTCGCCGCAGTGTTAAACTGGTCTATTTGGAGATTAAACACCTAACCTCATGAGTCTGCCGCGGCCTTATCAAAGATCGGAACCAATGCGTGATAAAGATCCTTATATAATTGAAACCGTCGCTCATAAATCTCCGCATGCTGAGGATTTGGAGACACCTCCTCTGTTTTCGTGAAAAGCTCAGCGACTGCCTCCTCTACGGATCCCCACACGTGCGACGCATATCCAGCCAACGCTATACACCCCACTATCTCAGCTTCAATAATCTCCGGCACGGTAAGCGGCCTTTCCAGGACATCGCATAGTATTTGTCGCCAAAGCCTGCTCTTTGCACCTCCT
>JABXJZ010000104.1 GCA_013375335.1 Desulfobacterales bacterium | reverse complement strand
CAATCCGAATTGAGAAATCGGCAATCCATTGTAAGGCATGGCTTACAAGCAAATTAGCTAAAATCCTACAAAAAGACCATCCAAAATCCTACGGGAAAATCGGGCAAATGCCGATACCCGTCCTATCCATCTGTGCTGTATACTATTATAGTTGGGATTCCCTATAAGGGGTTATTAATGGTCTAGCAAACTGATTCTATGAGGGAAACGGTGGATTATGAAAGTTTTTATTGCAGATGATTCAGAGGTTGTGTGTGAACGTCTCACGGCAATGTTATCTGAACTTCCAGGAGTAGAAGTCGTCGGTAAAGCAACAGACTCGTCCGAGGCCATACGCTCTATTCGGGAACTTCACCCTGATGCAGTCATATTAGATATACGGATGCCTGGGGGGAGCGGGATCGACGTGCTTAGAGCCATAAAGAAAGATGACTATGCCCCCAGGGTGATAGTCCTTACCAACTACCCCTATCCCCAATACCGTAAAGCCTGCATGGACGCTGGAGCAGAGTTCTTTTTGGATAAGTCAACTGAATTTGAGAAAGTCACGGAATTGATCAAGCAACTGATTTAAAGGAGAGAAGCCCGGACGATCATGGCAAGGAAGAGACGTTTAGAGTATATGGAAAGGGACGTCCTGAACGGAATGAACAGGGTATTTGGAGAGGCACCGACATGTGAAACTGAGCAAGACCTCGCCAAGACATGTCTTGCCGTCGCGCAGGAGTTAACTCTCAGTAAATATGGGTTTGTGTGCGAGATAGACCAAGGGGGTCGCTTTAGCAACCTCGCAATTAGCGATCCATCATGGGGTGGTTGTATGATACCCAGGACAAAGGTCCTGTTAAAGCTCAATGACACAGAGATCCGAGGCATGGTTTCTAACGATCCGGCCTGTCACCCTGCCTGGCTCAGAACTCGCAAAGGTCGCGCACCGATCAACTGTTTCCTGGGCGTTCCATTAAAATATGGAGGCCGGGCTATCGGCATGATCGGGCTCGCAAACAAAAAGGAGGGCTATAACTCAGCTGATCAGCAAGCCATTGAAGCCCTGTCCGTGTCTTTCGTAGAAGCATTGATGCGCAGGCGGGCGGAGACGGCCCTGCGCCGTGAACGGGATTTCGTGGCCCGCACTATGGAGACCAGCCCAGTGTGCATTATCATGATAAACCGCGAGGGACAGATCACTTTTGCTAATCCCGGAGCTGAGGAGGTGCTGGGCCTGAGCAAGGACGAGATCACCAAGCGCAGCTACAACGCTCCTGAATGGCATATCACTGATTATGACGGTAATCCATTGGTTGATGAAAAGTTGCCATTCCAGCAGGTAATACACACAGGCCAGCCGCTGTACGACATGCGTTACGCCATCCACTGGCCTAACGGCCGCAGGGTTTTGCTGTCCATAAATGCCGCGCCTCTGTTTGACGAGTTGGGCCACGTGGACGGGGTGGTGTCTACGATTGAGGATGTAACCGAGCAGGTACAGACTGCGGAGGCACTGCGGGAGAGCGAGGAGAAATACCGAACCATACTTGGAAGCATCGAAGATGGCTATTATGAGGTTGACACTGCCGGGAGCTTTACCTTCTTCAATGATTCAATGTGCAAGATACTTGGATACTCCAAAGATGAATTAAGGGGGATGAATTACAAGCATTACACCGTTCAAGAAGACATCCAAGAAGTCTATCAGGCCTTTAACAGAGTTTACACCACAGGAACCCCTGCACGAATAATGGACCATGGAATCAGAAGAAAAGGTGGGATCAAAGGATATGTCCAGCTTTCAGTGTCTCTAATGAAGGATGCAGAAGGTCAACGAATCGGGTTTCGGGGTATTCTTCGGGACACCACTGAGCGCAAGCGGGCAGAGAAGACAATAAATGAAGAACGTAATCTCCTGCGCACCGTAATAGACAACGTGCCGGATTTTATCTATGTCAAGGACACCGAGGGTCGATATCTTGTCAGCAATAATGCGTTTGCCCGTTACCTCGGAAAGGCAACGCCGGACGAGGTAGTTGGCAAAACGGTCTTCGACCTCTTGCCGGAGGAGCTGGCATCGGGCTTCTACGCCGACGACCAGGAGGTCATCCGGTCAGGTCAGCCCCTGCTCAACAAAGAAGATGACCTCGTCGATAAGGAGGGCAAAACGATATGGAACCTAACGACCAAGGTTCCACTGCGGGACAGCTCCGGAAACATTAAAGGCCTAGTAGGCATAGCGCGAGATATAACCCACCGAAAACGCTCCCAAGAACAGCTCAAGCGCCACGCTGCCCAGCTCACTACTTTACACCAAACGAGCGCTGCGGTTTCCTCCCGTCTGACCCTGGAAGAGATCTTTGAAACTGTTGTACGAGGCCTATCAGAGGCCTTTGACTATCGACTGGTTGGCATTTACCTTCTGGAGGATGGGATGCTGGAGCTCAAGGCCCATGTCGGCTACAGCCCCCCTGACCCCAGTCTTACTCGTATACCTTTGGAAAAGGGGGTTATCGGGCGGACGGCCCGAACTGGGCAACCCCAACTGGTTACCAAGGTGGAGGAGGACCCTGATTTCTTCTACGGTGCGCCAGGCATCACCTCTGAGGTCTGTGTCCCCCTAAAAAGGAGAGACGAGGTCTTGGGGGTGCTGAATGTTGAAAGCGATAAGGCCGATAAATCCCTGGATACCTCTGACCTGGAGCTCCTCACACTCCTGAGCAACTATATCCTCATCGCTATCGAAAATGCGCGGCTGTACGATGCAGCTCAGCGAGAATTGGCCGAGCGCAGACAGGCAGAGGAAGCACTACGGCAGTCAGAGGAGCGTTACCGCACGCTCGTTCAGAACATACCCATTGGTGTTTATAGAGCCACACCCGGTCCCAAAGGCAAATTCCTGATGGCAAATCCCACCTTCCTCAAGATGTTCGGATTGGACTCAGAGGAAGAGCTCAAGAAGATGTCCGTGGCCGAGGTGTACATGAATCGTAAAGATAGAAAGGTCTTTTCTGACAATCTCTTGAGCCGGGGAAGCGCCGAAGGGGTAGAACTGCCATTAAGAACGAAAGACGGGGAGGTCTTCTGGGGGTCGGTTACCGCCCGGGTTGTGTACGATGAGACTGGGAAAAACCCCCACTTCGATTGCACGATTATGGACATCACTGAGCGCAAGAAGGCAGAGGAGAAAATAAAGGAGTATTCTAGCAACCTGGCGCGCATGGTGGAAAAGAGAACCAGGGAGCTCAACGGAGCCCTCTACGATACAGAACAGGCTCGGGACAGAATCGATGCTATCCTCAAATCCGTTGCTGACGGCCTGATTGTTACTGATATTCACAACCGGGTTATTTTGATGAACCGAGCGGCAGAAGATCTGCTGGGTGCCAGGCTTAGCGAAGTAATTGAACGGTCCATCGATTTTGCCATCGAAGATAAGACGCTGAGAGATCGAATCAAGACGACACTGGACAAAAAAGAGAGAGAATATCAGTTTGATTTTGAACTGCCAGGCGAAGATAAAACGCGCCCCCGGATTATGCGTGCCACGACTTCAGTGATTGAAGATAAGGCAGGTACGCAAACCGGTATTGTAACAATAATGCACGATGTAACCTACGAACGCGAGGTGAGCCGGATGAAGAGCGAGTTCATCTCAACGGCTGCCCATCAACTGAGGACTCCGCTCACCTCCATCCAGGGACTCTCAGAAATTCTGTTAACCAGGGTTGATATCACAGAGGAAGAGAAAAAGAGGTTTTTCTGTTATATCAACAAACAATCGGTGAATCTAGCCAACATTATCAATGATTTGCTGGATATCTCCCGAATAGAGTCCGGAAGAGGATTTTCCCTAAGGAAGGCCCCCTGCAATATTGCCGATATCATCAAAGGCGTAGTCCCCTACTTTCAAGACACTTCCCCGGACCATACCTTTGACATCATCGTACCAGAAGAGCCCATGGAGTTAGTGGTGGATAAAAATAAAATGGAGCAGGTGTTAGAAAACATCTTGAGCAATGCAGTGAAGTATTCTCCTGATGGAGGCCTTATTCGGGTAAATGGTGAACTGCTGGGGGATCATTACCAGGTTTCTATTGAAGATGGGGGCATAGGAATGAGCCCCGAGCAATTAGAAAAGATATTCGATAGATTCTACCGGGCCGATGCCTCTAATACGGCGATTCCAGGTACCGGTTTAGGTATGAGCATTGTCGAGCACATCATTGAGGCCCATGGAGGAGAGGTCTGGGTGGAGAGTGAACTGGGGAAGGGGACCACGGTGAAGTTCACCATTCCCATAAGACGCAAGAGGCCAGATAAAAAACGAAGGAGTCGGGAACCGAGAATCGTCGATCGTGGATCGAACTCTAGGCAGCCCACTGCGGCAGGCGAATGATATGAAGATAAAGAGCTATAAAGAGCTGGACGTATGGAAGAAAGGCATAGGAATAGTTGACTTGATAAACGGAACAACAGGCAAGTTTCCGCAGCCGGATCCCTATGAATTTGATAAGGAATTTAAAGACCTACACAAAAACCAATCGCGAACAACGGGACACGAGATACAAATCTTGGAGGAGGAGGATGAAAAAGATTCTAATCGTAGATGATCAAGTTGAGGTTAGAGAATTGGTGGAGGTGACCCTGAGATCAGGGGATTATCAGGTATTGCAGGCAGAGAACGGAAAGAAGGCCATTGAAATAGCTAGGGCGGAAAAACCCGACCTCATTATCATGGATATCATGATGCCCGGCGATACGGACGGGCTTGAGGCCACCCGTGTTCTGAAAAATGACCCACACACCACGGGATGCCCCATCATCATCTTGACTGCTAAGGGTCAAGAGGATGACAGAGAACAGGGTCTTGAGGCTGGTGCTGACGATTACTTTGTAAAGCCTTTCAGCCCTTTACAATTGATACAGAAGGTGGAGGAGGTGCTTGAATAGCTAAAGTGCAGACAATGATATTATCTCTGGCTCGAAGATTAGGCATTAAGCAGCAGGGGCTGATATACAAGCTTTCAGTTATTAAGGCCCTACTTTCTATCCTGCCCCTCCTTATTCTCTCCTATATCTTCTATGAAAACAAAACATCCCTGGAATTACCTCAGGTCTTTCTTATTCCCTTAAGCCTTGTTCTTATTCTCGGGGGTTTTGTTATTCTCCGCCAGATTTTCGACAGAGTCCGCATGATAGCGACCTCAATTAAGCAAGCCGAAGCTAGTGGCAGTGGCTGGATAGACACACAACAGGATACCGCTGAACTGCATCAGATAGCAATTTGTTTCAATAGCCTCATGAACAAATTCGAACTCACAACCACCGAGTTGCAGCAAAGGGTCTTTGAGTTATTTGCCATCAAAGAGCTCATCGAAGTTGCAAGCATGAGCATAGATCTTGATGCTTTGCTGAATACACTGCTGGAAAAGGCCATGGCCGTGTCCAAGGCACAAATAGGGTCTGTTTATGAGGTTGAACCCGAAGGGCAACGCTTCCGTATCGTAGCAAGGAGGGGATTGGAATCAGGGCCTAAAAAGGGTTCTTACATAGACATCAATGAGTCCATGGCTGGACCCGTCGTCTTTGCAAAGAGGCCGCTCC
>JABXJZ010000416.1 GCA_013375335.1 Desulfobacterales bacterium | reverse complement strand
GCCCTGCCAGGGGGCCAGTAGCCCAAATCTCCCTCCTCAACCTCTTCCCTCGCGCTCTCATCGAGTTCTGCCTCCACGGGAATACTGAAGTAGAACTCCTCTCCCCAGGTATTGAATGAGGATCTTATGGGCAAGACATCGGCCACCTTCTTTGCAGTGGAAGTCTCGTTTAACTCAGCCTCTACGGAGACTGATCCAACTGTTATCTTTATCCTCATCGTTCATCCTCCTCCCTAACCCTCTATGCCCTGAACTACAGAAAGTCAAATCCTTTATTGTGGCAGAATATCAAGGTCCCGAAGCCACTGAACTTCCGTCATCGGTCGTTTCCAATAATTTTTCCTTGACAAGAAAAGAAGATGGCTCGAATGTAACAGAGGCAGTGGACGCGAGGTAGGAGGAAAGACCATGGATGTGAATTTGAAGGATAAGGTAGCTGTCATCACGGGCAGCGCAAGGGGTATTGGCCTAGCGATAGCGGAAGCCTTCGGTCGCGCAGGTGCCAAAATCGCCATCTGCGACCTAAGGGAATCAGATGTGGCAAATACCTTGGACTACTTAAAGGAGCAAGGGCTAAGCGCCTATGGTAAGCCCGTTGACGTATCAAAGCGCTCGGAGATCTTCCCATTTGCTGACAACGTGGAAGAACACCTTGGCGGCCTTGATATCTGGGTGAGCAACGCGGGCGCTTTTGTCCCCAACAAAATCATCGACACCACCGAAGAGCAGTGGCAGATGATCATGGATGTCAATGTGAAGTCGGTCTACTACGGCGGCCTGATCGCAGCGGATAAGATAAGGAAACGTGGTGGTGGTGTCCTCATTAACGCCGCCTCCTTCGCATCTCTCATGCCTTCCCTTGGATCTGGTGCCTATGCAGCCTCCAAAGCGGCTGTTTATAGTTTGACAAAGAGCCTTGCCGCGGAGCTGGCACCCTTCAATATACGAGTTATTGGCTACATCCCCGGGGTCATTGAGACTCAAATGACCGCGCCGACGATCGAGTCCAAAGGAGATGCAATCAAGAGTCCCATCGCCTTGCGCCGGATCGGTGAACCTGAGGACGTGGCGAACGCTGTTCTCTTTGCGGCCTCCGATAGAGCATCCTATATCACTGGAACATTCATAGAAGTTGCAGGTGGTAAGTTCTGTGTGCAGAACCCTCAAGATGCCTGGGTATAGAATAAAGAGGCTTGACAGTGTCTTGAAACTGAAATAAAAGACCACCAGGTTTGACTGGGACAGAGCTTGCGGAGACCGTAATCTCAGGTAGAGTTCGTCTTGATTAGTCAGAATCGTTCTATGAGACAAGGAGGTACTTGAAATGGTAGCTAAAAAGGAACCGTGGAAATCGGAGAACTGGTTTGTCAGCCCGTGGAATTTCTTAGATGCGGTGACCAAGGATTTCCATCCCCCCAAACAGGTGAGGATTCACGATATCACCCTGCGGGACGGTGAGCAGCAAGCTGGCATCGTGTTCAGAAAGGACGATAAGATACGCATTGCCGAAAAGCTCGCAGAGGCAGGTGTCCAGCGTATCGAGACTGGGATGCCGGCAGTATCAGCGCAGGATGAGGCTGCTATAAAAGAGATAGTGAAACGCAGCTTAGGCCCTGACATATTCTGTTTCTGCCGCTGTATGGTGGATGATGTGAAAAGGGCAGTTGATTGTGGCGTACGTGGTATTGTGATAGAGATCCCCGCCTCCCGACATCTAGTTGAGCACGGTTATGGGTGG
>JABXJZ010000103.1 GCA_013375335.1 Desulfobacterales bacterium | reverse complement strand
AAGGGTTGTCCTGATCCCTTAAGTACGCCCTCTTTCTGCCCGCAATCACTCCTCACTCACGGACAGCCCAATAAACCTCATCTCGCTCTGACCCAATGAGGCGGAGAAGCTCGAATAGTATATCATCCGGAGGCTTCATGTCGGGAAAAGGATTAAGTTCCTGATAGCAGCTGTGCTTTCATCTCCTGGTAGCCCCTTTCCATCAGCGGCTTGAGATGAACGATGTCAGCGGTGTTATAGAGGATCAGCCGGTCCAGCGCGCCCTCATCTCCCCACTGGTATGCCTTCCAGAGTAAGACAGCCTCGTAGCCGTCCATTCCCTCAATTTCAGACGCACGGGAGAGGCCGAAGGATCGTTCGATCGCCTTGAGGCCACCCCGGTAGCCCAACCTCCTCAAGAAGAAACGCAGGTCGATATGGGCAGGGGGCAGCGAGATTGTCGGAAACCGGCGTCGGATGAAGGGCAGGTCAAACTGCGATCCATTAAAGGTGATCACCAGCTCAAAGGATGTTATCTCGGATTCAAATTCATCGAGATTGATGCCCTTCACAAAGGTCTTTACCATGCGACCGTCGTAGAGGCCAATAACGGTGATCTCATCAACTCCCTGGTAGAGTCCGCTTGTTTCAATGTCCAGATAGACAGCCCTGTCCTTAAAGTGCTCGAATACCCGCCAGAGATCCGCAGGCGATAGTCTCTCCGCGAAGAAGTGGATGCTGTCCCTATTTTCAAGAGATGCCCACAGGTTTTCACGTATGAGGGCGTCTCGAGCCGGGGGAAGAGGGGTCTCCTGGTTGCTGAGGAAGTTGCTCCAGGTGAGGATGCCGTGCCGCCAGAGATGCCGCTCGGTCTTCGGGCCAATGCCGGGGATATGGATAAAGGTATGCTCGAGCAAATGGGCCTCACTCTTTCATTGAGCGACCGCGCCCAGGCCATCAAGGTTAGGGAGAGGTCTGCCGTGGCCCGGGTACATATGCTCTATGGGAAGGGCGGACAGTTTTTTAAAGGATTTCCTGATGGTTGCCGGGTCGCAGCAGAACCTATTGAGCTCACCACTCCCCTTCATATTGAGGATGGTGTCACCGGAGATAAGGGCCCTTTCGCTACTGCTGTAGAAACAGACACTATCAGGGGTGTGTCCGGGTGCCCTGATCAATTCCCAGTGGGGAAGGGCAGGTATGGATTGGCCCTCATCCAGTATGCACTCAGCCCTGTAGTTGGAGGGGAGGAGTCCTCTTAAGAAGGGCAGGGGGATGGCGACCTTGTCACTCCACAGGGCAGCAGCCGTGTTTTTGAGGTGATCGGCCTGGGGCGCAAATACCGGCAGCAAGCCCTTGAGCCATGTGGCTGGAGAAAACAGGCAGATCTTGCCCCTTCCCGCGAGGTAATCCTCAACCATAGCAGAGAAGCAGACCCTGATGGTGGGGAAAAGATGGACAATCCTCGGTATGCCGCCTATATGATCGATATGGAAGTGGGTGGCAGTTACTATTCGCAGGCAGGCGGTATCTATTGATCTACGAGAGAGGTATGTATGGGTTTTGCTCGCAGCCAGCGAGGTGCCCACATCCACAGCAACAAAGGAATCCCCGTCTTCTATCAAGTAGGTGTTGGCGTAGCCACCGCTGATAAGGTGGACGGGCATACTAAGATTGCTCGGCGATTATATCGAAGACCTTGGAGAGGGCATGACCAAGTTCGGATACCTTCGTCCCGCCCCCCTCCGCCATATCGTTTCTTCCGCCGCCTTTTCCACCAACAAGGGCCGACAAGGCCTTGATGATCTTTCCGGCCCCGTATCTACCTGCGAGATCAGGTGTAACCCGGCAGAGGAGAAAGACCTTACCGTGACCCCTGGCACCGAGGACGATTACCCCGGAACCCAGTTTGTCCCTTAAATAATCACCAAGCTCACGCAGGTCCTTCGGGTCAGCTGCCGTAACCTCCTGGCTTATGATCCTCACACCGTCTATTACGGTGGCGGTCTGGATTAGATCCTCGGAGTGTCTTGTGGCGAGTCTCGCCTTCAGGGATTCTATCTGGCGCTCCTTTTCCCTCTGATCCTCGATGAGCTGTTCAACCCTTTTGACCAACTGATCAGGGGTGGTCTTAAGGATGCTGGATATGGTCTTGAGATTCTCCATCTCCTTCTGTATCTCCCTGATGGCGCCCTGTCCAGTTAAGGCCTCAATCCTCCTTATGCCCGCTGCAACCGCCCCTTCGCTCCCAATGATGAAAACACCTATATCGCCGGTTGCGGTAACGTGGGCCCCGCCACAGAGCTCCCTGCTCATACCATCGCCGATGGTCACAACCCTGACCTCATCGCCATACCGCTCCTCAAAGAGGGCAATGGCTTCCTGTTGAAAGGCCTCATCCCGTGGCATGACCCGGGTCGTTACCGGCAGGTTCTTCTGTATGGTGAGGTTTACCAGCCTCTCGATCTCTCCCAATCTCTCAGGCCGTATCTGGGCAAAGTGGGTGAAATCGAACCTCAATCTATCAGGCCCCACGTAAGATCCCGCCTGTTTGACATGCTCCCCCAGCGTTTCCCGTAGTGCAGCCTGAAGGAGATGGGTTGCCGTGTGATTATGGGCAATGTTCCTCCTCCTTCGCTCATCCACCATGGCCTCGACTACGTCCCCCACGCTGATCATACCTTCGATGACCTTCCCCCTGTGAATAATAAGGTCCTTGGGGTACCTGGCGGTGTCTACAACCTCAACCCTGAGGGTGTCATTGCCTATCCATCCAGTATCGCCAACCTGACCGCCCGCTTCACCATAGAAGGGGCTCTGATCGAGGATAATCTCCACCCCATCGCCGTTTCCCGCTGAATCGACCAGTTGACCATCCTTGAGGATGGAGACAACCCTCCCCGTGGCCTTTAGTCCTTCATAGCCTACGAACTGACACGAAAGCCCTCTTGCGTCAAGCATCCTGTAGATCTCTGGTATCTCCTCCTCTCCACTCCCCTTCCAGCTTCTCTGGGATGCTGCCCTCTGCTCCGCCATGGCCTGATCAAACCCCTCCGTGTCTACCCCGAATCCCTCATCCCGGGCTACGTCCTCTACGAGGTCTGGGGGAAAACCAAAGGTGTCATAGAGCCTGAAGACCAGCTCACCCGGAATGGTGGCCTTCTGCTTTGAGCGCAACCCATCCATCTCCTCCCGTAAGATGGAGAGGCCGTGGACGAGCGTGTCGGCAAACCTCTTCTCCTCATTGACCACCACCTCACCGATAAAACTTCTGGAGCGCACCAGCTCCGGGTAGTCGGTGCCCATTACATCAATGACCTTATCTGTGAGACGGTGAAGAAATGGGCCTTTGAGGCTGAGGATCTGGCCGTATCGGAGAGCGCGCCTGATTATCCGTCTGAGCACATAACCCCTTCCCTCGTTTGAAGGCATGGCACCGTCAGCTATCAGGAATGCGACGGCACGGCTGTGGTCTGCAATCACCCTGAAGGAGATATCGCTCTTCTTATCGCGGCCATATCTTGATCCTGCAAGCTCCTCGGTGAGTTTCAGGATATAGGAGAACAGGTCTGATTCGTAGTTCGAGTAAACACCCTGCATCACTGCAGCCAGCCTCTCCAGGCCCATACCGGTATCTATATTTGGCTTCGGAAGGGGGGTAAGACGGCCATCAGGCTCTCTGTTGTATTGGGTGAAGACAAGGTTCCATATCTCCAGATACCGGTCGCAGTCGCAGCCGACTGAACAGGTTGGCTTACCACAGCCTATCCCGGGGCCTTGATCAACATAAATCTCCGAACAAGGGCCGCATGGGCCTGTCTCTCCCATGGACCAGAAATTGTCCTCTTCTCCAAATCTCTTGATCCTCTCAGGAGGCAGGCCTATGTCCTCGTTCCAGATCTTGTATGCCTCATCATCGTCCTTATAGATTGATACCCAGAGCTTCTCCCCCGGTAAGCCATATCCTACAGTCATGAGTTCCCACGCCCATCCAATGGCCTCTTCCTTGAAATAGTCACCAAAGGAGAAATTGCCGAGCATCTCAAAGAAGGTATGGTGTCGGTTCGTGTAGCCTACCTGATCGAGGTCGTTGTGTTTTCCTCCTGCCCTGACGCATTTCTGTGAGCTCGCCGCCCGTGTGTAAGGCCCCTTTTCAAGGCCGAGGAATAGATTCTTGAACTGGACCATGCCGGCATTGGTAAAAAGGAGGGTTGGGTCGTCCTTGGGGATCAGGGATGAGCTTTTTACCATCGTATGACCATGGTCCTTGAAGTACCGTAGAAATCTTTCCCTGACTTCTCTGCTATCCATACGTACCCAAAGGTTATCCGTTAGTTGTGGTGGGAGTTTCCTCTTCGGTACGACCCCTCTTTTCACCCAGGCCAAGCCGTTCCTTTACCCTGTCGGACATGTCCTTCATTACATCGGGATGTTCTGCCAGAAATCTCCGCGCGTTCTCCCTTCCCTGGCCGATCCTCTCCTCATTGAATGAGTACCAGGCCCCACTCTTCTCTACTATGCCCAGTTCGACACCCAGGTCTAATGCGTCTCCCTCCTTTGATATCCCCCTACCGTAGATAATGTCAAACTCCGCCATCCTGAAGGGAGGCGCGATCTTGTTTTTCACTACTTTAACCCTGGTCCTGCTCCCTATTGTCTTGTCTGCCTCCTGTATTGAGGCTATCCTTCGGATATCGAGGCGCTGCGTGGCGTAAAACTTGAGCGCAGTTCCGCCAGTAGTGGTCTCCGGGTTCCCGAACATCACCCCGATCCTCATCCTGGTCTGATTTACAAAGATAACACACGTCATTGACCTGTTGATGGTCGCTGCCAATTTCCTGAGGGCCTTGGACATCAACCTCGCCTGCAATCCAACCTGCTGGTCCCCCATTTCCCCTTCAATCTCCGCTCGGGGCACAAGGGCTGCAACGGAATCGATAACCAGGGCATCTATGGCCCCGCTTCGCACCAGGATTTCAGCTATATCCAGTGCCTGCTCACCCGTGTCCGGTTGGGAGAGGAGGAGATCATCAACGTTTACCCCGAGCCTCCTGGCGTAGGCCACATCAAGGGCGTGTTCGGCATCTATAAAGGCGGCTATCCCGTCTTTGGCCTGCGCCTCTGCAATGATGTGGAGGGCCAGGGTGGTCTTTCCAGAGGCCTCTGGACCGTAGATCTCTATCACCCTCCCCCTTGGCACACCACCCAGGCCAAGGGCGTAGTCCAGGGCAAGTGAGCCTGTGGAGATGACGGGGATCTCTATGACTGCCCCATCTTGCCCCATCTTCATTATAGAGCCTCTTCCGTACTGCTTTTCGATCTGTGTAATGGCCAGATCGACTGACTTTTCCTTTTCCGAATTTACTGCCATGGTATTCTCCCCCTTTTTGCCTAAGCCTGATTACTCCATCCTCAATGGCCAAGAGGCCATTTTGGTATACACCGGGCCATCGGGTTTGAGGTCGCTCTTAAAAAGCACAAGCTCATTCAAGGAGTACAATTCACTATTCATATCATGATGTCTATCGAGAATCCATTTCAGTTCCTCATCCCGGTCGATGACGCCTTTAAAGCGGCCAAGTGTCAGGTGCGGTCGAAACGGCCTTTTTTCTGGCTTAAGGCCTAACACTTCCA
>JABXJZ010000415.1 GCA_013375335.1 Desulfobacterales bacterium | reverse complement strand
CTTGCCTATCTTCTTGGCCTTACTGAAGGCATACCCCCTCAAATTGTAACCATTTTTGTAACTGTCACGATCAAAAAACATCTAACGAAACCTAACAAAATCAAACCTTCTAAAAATCGGCAAATCCACAATAGAAAAGGGGAGAAGCCCTATTGACAAGGCTCTCCCCATATTGCAAAAATAGGCATAGAATTGACTGAAAATCCCCGTGTCCCCAGTTCGATTCTGGGTCTCGGCACTTGAAAGATAAAGGGCTTGCTCATGATCCTAGAACAAGCCCTTTTTTCGTACTCTCGTGTTCCTTTCACCTAGCGTCCAAGTTCCCCTGGTGGTACTGAACTAGGTGGGAGTCAGCAATAACTTTTGACATCTTTCCCCTGATATTCTAATAGTCCTTGATGTGCACTTTGTGGCTCCTCATGGGGGGTGGCCAATCTCCTGGGGGTTTGGAAGCGCATTCCTGTTATTCAAGGGGGGACTTGGCTGAGGGAAAGGCGAGCCTGGATGCAGTACCATTAAGGCATGTTAAAAACCCATAGGTTGTAGGAGGATCAGTCAGAAAGTGAAGAATGTCTATTGGTGGGAGTTTAAATGTAAGGGACTGATAGTGCAGGTGGCCTCGTCAGATAGTGGGGCGGTCAGAGTTGGCATAGGTTTTATAAGGAAGGAAGATTTTGTGTCTGAGCTCAAGGCCTTAGGCCCGAGAGCTGACATTTTTGAGGATTTTAGGCCAAATGAGGCCTTAATCAATGTAATAGAGGCATATCTTAAGGGGAATAACCCACCAATTGACTTACCGTGGGATATCAATGCTAGCACCTTTACCTATAAGGTCTGGACGACCGTGTGCACAATACCATATGGCGAGACAAGATATTACAAAGATGTTGCCTCCATGGTAGGTAGACCAAGAGGTGCGAGGGCCGCAGGGCAGGCATTGAAGAGGAATCCGCTTCCTATTCTTATCCCGTGCCATAGGGTAGTTTCTATTGATGGCCTAGGTGGTTTTGGCGCAGGTATTGACGTGAAACGGTATTTACTCAATCTCGAGCAAGGCAAATTTGCCAGCCGTACTGAGAAAAACGAGGGATTCCATGGCCGATAGATGATAGGCGATAGTGTGTTGCAAGGTGTTATGAATAACAAAAAGAGTGTGGAAATTTTGCGTAGATTTTTTCGAGCGATTCCCCAGCGCCCCTTTACTGCTTGACTCTGTTTCTCCATTCCTTTATCCTTCAAAGATTAAAAAAATCCAATAATAGAGGGGGATAGTTCAATATGCAGCCAAAGACTGCTTATATATTTCCCGGTCAGGGATCTCAGTATTTGGGGATGGGACATGATTTGTATGATAATTTCGAGATTGCCTCCTTTGTATTTTACAGGGCCAACAGGCTATTTAAGAAGGAGTTCGAAAAGATCATATTCGGCAAGATGCCAGACAGGTTTGCTGACCGTGTAGGGGTCCTGAAAACACATTTAGACAAACAGGTTCAGATTGCTACCTACATTACCTCTTGGGCAGCCTTTTGCTCCTTTAGAGAAAAACTGAACACGGAGGAGCTGAGTCTCACGCCAGAGGTGATGGCTGGACATAGTTTCGGGGAGTACGCTGCTCTGACGGCAGCAGAGGCTATGAATTACGACACTGGTCTGCAACTGGTCAATCAACGTGAGAAGATCATGATATCTCATGCAAAGGAGATTGACGGTGGCCTGGTGGCTGTCGTCAATAAAGACAGG
>JABXJZ010000414.1 GCA_013375335.1 Desulfobacterales bacterium | reverse complement strand
CCTCTGCTTCGGCTTATCACAAAATCCCTCCACTTCTCCGTTTCCCCCTCGATTATCTCTTTCAGGAAAACGCCCATCCTTATAACTGATGGTGAAGGTGTGGAGGCCCACCTAACCTCGCCAACACCCCTGATGCTATCCCGTCCCACCTTTACATTAATCTCTAAGTCGAATTCCCTCTCCCTCCCCGTCAATCTATCTCCGAAGGGGAACATTCCCGCTTCCGGGTGTTTCAGCTCCAGGCTCAACCCCTCCATGGATATATCCATGGTCACCCCCGTGAACTGGGCCTCGATGGCTTTTTCCTCTTTGAGGTTGATCAGGCCGATACTGACGGGGATTGCCGCCTTAAACCGCTCGTGTTTCCTGCGCTCAACACCACTGTAATGCATAGGTTCCCCTTCTATGATAGCGTTCCTCGTTTATGAGACAATCGTTATCTCTCCAGGTATGGAACTGATAACTGAGTTTGCATTCGTTGGGAGAGGTCATTGGACACGGCTTAGGCAATATATTTTCTCCAAGATAGAACTATTTTTGCATATTTAATGCCAAAAGTTAGAAATTCCTAACCGTTAAAAATTACAACAAGAAATGAACTTTTGACTGATTGTTTTAACTAAATTGGATGATTTTTTAAATATTATAAAAATTTAACAAAAAATATTAAAAGGATTTTAGTATTGAATCAGTCAAACTATGCAAAAAGTTAAGAGGCAAGGTGAGTTGCAATCGGGTTTGATTATAAGAGGGTCTCCCGAATTTACGGAGCTACGGGCAATCACCTCGAGATATTAACGGCGGAGGTGACAAACTAACTGGCATTATCCGTATGGCTAACTGAAACAGGCAGATTCGCCGACCCTGGACTCATCTAAGATTTCAAATGCTAATCAGTAGAATTGGCAGGGAGGGGTGTTGATAGATAACATCTTGAAATCGAGGATCAAGCAACGGTTTGATGCATAGGTAACCCACCTACCAGATCAGAGGATGATAGGAAATCCTGAGGAGGCCAGTCAGATTTCAAAAAAGCGTTTAGCTTTTCTTACCATTATGATATAAAGGAGAAAAACTTCGTTGGAAGCCCCGCGACGAGTTATCCAAAAGTGTGGCGGGAAGTGCCTGCTTCGTCTTCCTTTCCGGTGTTTCTGCAGAGTTGCAATATTCTCACAAACCTCTCATTTTAAACGAATGGTTTCCTAACAAGAGGAATCTATAACAGGATGCGGCGAGGATAAGGAACCATCATAACCGCACAGGGAATGTAATCACCGTATCTTGAGGAAGACTGGTAACTATGCGGTATCGTCATGTGCTATGCCTATATCCTTATCCGGTGGATCGGAGCCTGATCTTGGCCATCTTCCCGCCGACGGGATTGGAGTACGTGGCGGCCGCTTTGAAGGGTCACGTTGACCGGATCAGCCTGGTCGATCTCCGTTACGAGCAGCTGATGCAATCGCCTCAAAAGATGTCCGAGTTCATTTACAGGGGTGTTGATTTGATTTGCATCAGCGTTTATTGGAAATCGCGATACCTGAAAGTATGTGACTATATCAGCCGACTGCCCTCTGATCGGACGATCGTCGTTGGAGGTCGGGAGGCGACCGAGAATGTGGAGGACATTTTTCAGCGATGCCCCAACGTTGATGTTGTCGTTCGCGGGGAAGGCGAGCAGACTATCCAAGAGCTAGCCGACGGGCGGCCTTGGGATCAGATTCTTGGTTTGTCCTACAGGCA
>JABXJZ010000102.1 GCA_013375335.1 Desulfobacterales bacterium | reverse complement strand
GTCAACAACTGTGAGTACTGAATTCACTCCCATAGTGCCGCCGTGAAGCGGCTCGGGCTGGATAATGAGGGAATCTCGGAGATTGTGGCGGTGGTGGATGTGTTTAGCGGCACAAACGCCATTGCCCAGGCTTATCAGATTGAACCCGATGTGTCACCGGATCCGGATTAGCCCTGTCCATAACCGAATGTAACGACTAAACGAATTTCCTCTGAGGGCAAGAGAGGCGGAGCTGTTTCGAGCCCACCTTTTTTCTGAGCCAAGCTATCCTATTTCCGCTTTAGTAAAGACCTTCTTCTGCCCCTTCTAAAGGAGCGAATCATGCACTCATTGCAGGCCCACAGTCAAAAAAGAGTTGCAAGGTTTGCTCAAAGAGGGCATGATGGGACAGTAAGAAGGGGGGAAGCGGTCAGAGGTAAATAATGGTGAAGGGGATTCATAAAATCAGCTTGATCATCCTTATCCTGATGGTTGCGGTTCCGACTCATTCCACCGCTGAGGATATAGAGAAACTAGGGATTCCTCCTGCAAATGTCGTTGTATCCAAGGTTACTACCGGCACGATCGCCCCTGAGGGGGAATTTATCGGAACGGTTTACTATCTCGAGGTCTCAGATGTCTCTGCCGAAGTAAATGGAACGGTCGAGATCATACAATTTGAAGAAGGACAGCGGATGAAGAAGGGAGAGATACTAGTCAAGCTCAATACGGATCTGCTCGAAAAGAACCTTCAGGCAAGTGTGGCATCCTATGAACAGATCCTCTCGGACCTCGAAAAGGCGAGAAAGGATTTACGAAGGACAGCCAACCTTTACAAGAAGAAGATCGTCGCAGAAAGGGATTATGACGATCAGCGGTTCCAAGTGAAGAGCCTCGAAAAAAAGTCAGCTGCCCTTAAGGCAGAGGTTGAACGCCTTGAAATAGAACTCAAGAAAACCGTCATTAAGGCACCTTTCAACGGGGTGATCATTAAAAGGCACGTTGCAAGGGGGGAATGGCTTTCACCAGGTGACCCCGTGGCAACGATCGCACGGGATGACGCTGTTGACATGATCGTGGAGGTCCCAGAGGAAGTTACCAGATACCTAAAACCTGGTACAGCTGTGAAGACGACAGCAGCTGGAAAGGAAAAGAAGGGAACCATCGTTGCCATCATACCGAAGGGCGACGTCTTAACGCGAACCTTCCCGGTTAAGATCAGACTTAACAACGCCGCTTCACTCCTGGAGGGAATGGAGGCAAGGGTAGTATTGCCCGTAGGTGAAAGACTGCACACCCTTATGGTCCCGAGGGATGCAGTCTTGACTATGTCGGGAAGAACAGTGGTTGTGACGGTCGTTGACGCAAAGGCGGTGATTATCCCCAGTCAGGTCGTAGGGTATCAGGGAATGAAGGCTGGCATAAACGCACAGAGGATTTCAGAGGGGATGAAGGTCGTTGTCAAGGGTAATGAAAGGCTCAGGGATGGGCAATCGGTCACCATCATCGGGGAAATTGAGTGAGCAATGGATCCGGTTAAGTTTTCCATAAATGATCCCGTCAAAGTCCTAGTCGGTGTTATCGTAATCCTTCTCTTCGGGTTTATCGGGCTTTATAGAATGCCCTACCAGCTAAGCCCCAGTCTGGAAATACCCCAGATTACCGTTAGAACAGTCTGGACCGGTGCTACACCGTACGAGATCGAGCGGGAGATCATCGAAGAGCAGGAAAAGGTATTCAAGGGTATCCCCAATCTCGTGGAGATGGAAAGCTCATCATGGAACAGTATCGGCTCGGTCACGCTCAAATTCAAGTTGGGCACTGATATTGATGATGCCCTCCTGAGGGTTTCAAACAAGCTGAACGAGGTCAAATCCTACCCCGAAAACGTGGAAAGACCCGTCATCAACGCCACGGGAGCGGCTACATCTCCTGTAATCTGGATGACCCTGAAAACGACCGGAGATAATCCCAATTCCATCTATACCTACATGACTTACTTTGAAAATGAGATAAAGCAGTATCTTGAAAGGGTCGAAGGGGTTGCTGATCTCTTCATCGGCGGCGGCACGGAGAAGGAAATGCACGTCATTCTAAACCCTAAGAGGCTTGCCGCATATGGCCTGACCATTGGGGAAGTCGTAGCGGTCCTGGGTGCGGAAAATGTGAATGTATCAGCGGGAAACATGTACGTGGGGAGGAGGGACTTCAGGATCAGGACGGTGGCTGAATTTCAATCGGTCCAGGATCTGGAAAATGTGGTTGTCAAATCAACAGGGCAGAGGCGGATCTACCTCTCGGATATTGCCACTATAAGCTTTGGATATGCAAAGCCAACAGCCGAGATCATCCACGACCGTGAAAACGGAATCATAATGGGCGTTAGACCCGAACCAGGTACAAATATACTTGAGGTGACTGATCGGGTTGAGCAAGCCGTTAGATGGCTCAATGCCGAAAAGCTCAAACCGGAAAAAATCTACCTGCATTGGCTTTACGACCAGAGGCCCTATATAAGGGGTGCGATCAAGCTGGTTCAACAAAATATTCTCATCGGCGGCACGCTGGCCATTCTGGTCCTTCTCATCTTTTTGAGGAGTTTTTCCTCTACTGTCGTTGTTGCCACCGCTATTCCCATAAGCATCATTGGGAGCTTTATCTTCCTGAGTTCATTTGGAAGAACGCTCAATGTCATTTCTCTTGCGGGGATCGCATTCGCCGTAGGAATGCTCTTGGATAGCGCTATTGTAGTTCTGGAAAATATCGACCGGCACAGAAAGATGGGCAAATCCGCCTTCCAGGCCGCCTATGAAGGAACGAAGGAGGTGTGGGGAGCGATACTTGCCTCATCCCTCACAACAGTAGCCGTGTTCCTGCCCGTTGTGTTCATAGAGGAAGAGGCTGGTCAGTTGTTCAGGGATATTGCCATAGCCGTGACCTGTGCCATCATATTGAGCCTCTTCGTGTCTATATCTGTTATCCCGATGTTCTCTAATAAGCTGTTTGGCCTCCGAAAGAATCAAAATGCCCCTAAGCCAAGTCGCCTAGCTGCATTAGGGTCTTTCCTCGCTAAGAAGATCATGGGCCTGGTTCAATTGGCCACGAGGAATTGGATAACGAGGATAACAACTATCACGGCGTTGACCATCTTCTCCATATCATTAGCGTTATTTCTAACGCCCAAGATGGAGTATCTTCCCCAGGGAAATAGAAACTTCGTGTTCAGTATCATGGTTCCTCCTCCCGGGCTTTCCTATGAGGAGCGAAGGGAAATCGGGGAAATCATATTCAATGCCGTTGATCCTTACATGAACAGGGACCACGATGGCTACCCGGGCATCAAGGAGGCATTTTATGTGGGCTCAGATAGATTTATGTTTGCCGGCTCCAAGAGTATTCACGAGCAACGCGGCGGGGAGCTTGTGCCACTTCTCTCTCAAATAGTTAACAGTATTCCGGGGATATTCGGCGTGACGAGCCAACGTGGTATCTTCCAGACGAGGCTGGGCGGTGGAAGAACCATTGATGTGGACGTCAGTGCACCGGATTTAGACACAATCGTTCGCGTTGCAGCTACTATGTTCGATATGGTGCAAAAAGAGATCCCCGGGGTCCAGGTAAGACCCGTGCCTTCCATCGAGCTTCTCTATCCAGAAATCAACATCATCCCTGAAAGGGATCGTCTGAGGGCGGCTGGAATGAGCGCCAGTGATCTGGGAATCCGTCTGGATATTCTTATGGACGGTAGGAAGGTAGGTGAGTTCAAGCAGGAGGGTGAGAAGAAGATTGACCTCGTGCTGAAGGCATCGGATAAGGATTTTTCCACACCTGAGGAGCTCTATAGGGCCCTTATTTCCACACCGAAGGGGAAGATTGTGCCTATCTCCTCCCTTGCGCGGCTGGAGAGATCAACAGGTGTTACTGAGATAAGACACCTTGAAAGACAGAGGACAATTACTCTGCAGGTAACGCCACCGAAGACCATATCCCTTGAGGAGACAATGGACAGGATTAGTGACAAGCTGGTACCTCTTCTGAGGAATCAGGGGATGCTACAGGGTGTAAGTATCAAATTGAGCGGTGAGGCTGATAAATTAACGCAAACGAGAGAGGCGCTGCAGTGGAATTTCGTCCTGGCTGCAGTAATCATCTATCTCTTGATGTCCGGGTTATTTGGCAATTTCATCTACCCCTTTGTCGTATTATTTACCCTCCCCCTTGCAGCGGCAGGAGGATTTGTCGGCCTTAAACTCTTGAATGAATTCATCCATCCTCAGCCCCTCGATGTACTGACCATGCTGGGTTTTGTTATACTTATCGGGGTCGTTGTGAATAACGCGATATTGATTGTTTATCAGGCGCTCAACAACATAAGGTATCACGGCATGGGTTACCGTGAGGCAGTACTTGAATCAACCAGGGTAAGGTTGAGGCCGATCTATATGAGCACCTTTACCAGCTTATTTGGTATGCTTCCCCTCGTCGTAGCGCCGGGACCTGGTTCTGAGATTTACAGGGGGCTCGGAAGTGTTATCCTCGGGGGGCTTGCCATATCCTCTATGTTCGTGATCTTTATCATACCTTCACTCCTCATGTTCTTCATAAAGATGGAAAAGATAAGAAAATAGAGAAACAGGCAGGGCACCGGAGATGGATGAGCTTATAGGTACCTGTTTTGAACGCTCGTGTGAGAAATGGCCTGAAAATCCAGCGCTTGTCTACCTGGGCGAGACCTTTTCCTACAAGCGGCTTAGAGAGCTGATCAGCCGATTCGCCACCGCCTTACACCATCTGGGGGTAGAGGATAACGACAGGGTTATGCTTTACATCCCAAACTGCCCGCAGTTCCTCGTTGCCTATTTTGCAGCCCAGAGGATCGGGGCCATACCAGTGCCAGTCTCTCCGATCTATACTTCCCATGAGATTGAATACATGATCAATGATTCCGATACTGAGACCATAGTTTGTCAGGACACAAATCTCGGCTACGTCAGGGAGATCTTCCCTAAGACCTCCCTGAAGAGGGTCATAGTCGTGAACCTAGCAGAACTGCTGCCCTGGTGGAAGAGAGCCATTGGTAGCCTCTTTGACAAGGTTCCACATGGTAGCGTCAACCAGGATAGAGGGGTCTATTTCTTTAAGGGCCTGATCCGAGAATATCCGCCACAGCCACCAGAGGTACAGATAAATCCAAGAGAACATCTTGCCTACATCCTGTATACAGGTGGGACGACTGGCTCCCCTAAGGGAGTGCCAAACGCGCATGCAGCGATGGTGTCAGCCATCGATGGGTATCGTAAGGCAACTGAGGGGCATGTCAGAGAGGGCGACGATAGGCTCATCATAGTCAACCCGCTCTTCCACGTGATGGCACAGCAGACAATTATGGCCCTGGGATTAGGCCGAGGAAACCTTACGGTACTGATGCCTACGCCACAGATAGACGCGGTTTTGGAGGCGATACAGAGATACAGGATAACCCTATTTGTTGGGGTACCGGCGCTTTACCGCATGATCTTAGAAAATGACCGATTGGGCTTCTATGATCTGAGCTCGCTGCGATATTGTACCAGCGGCGGCGATGTCCTCCCATTGGAGGTGTTTAATCGCTGGAAGGAGCTATGTGGACTACCAGTGCGCCAGG
>JABXJZ010000413.1 GCA_013375335.1 Desulfobacterales bacterium | reverse complement strand
TCTTCGAGGTCAGTATCCTTTCCAAGGCAAGGCTTGTCGAATTTCAACGCGAGATTCCAATCCACACGGCCCTCTACCGGAGGATGCACCAGGCTAAGGGAAACGTTATCATCAAGGTCGCCGGAAACATTGCTTATCCTACAGGACTTCGTACTGAGAGGCTTGCGCTCGACGTGCTTGCCCTGGCGAAGCGCTGCGGCATACCCTTTGAGCAGATGGCTGGTTATGGAGCCGACCGTCTCACCATGATTGGGGCAGGAGCCGAGCGCGACATTCCCGTGCTGGTCACCGTACCACAGTTGGTGGGAGGTGGAGAGGTGGGGCTGGCCATCGGGGACTCTCTGTCTATTTCAGAACGCTGTCGCCGCATTGCGGGGCTTCTTGATAGTGCCGAGGTGATTATCGAATCTGCCCTTGCCCTGTCGCAGGAAGTCCACGATGGCCCCTTCGAGCTCTTCACTGGGCACGGGGTGTGGGCGGACTGGGAAGGGGGATGGACCTACTCCCTTGCCCACAAGAAGATCGTACGTATTGACCTGGATCCCAATCTGGAGAGGGCATGGACGCAGGAGCGGAGGTCGAAAATGGTCACCGATGCAGTTCAAAGAGGCCTTCCTAAGACCAAGGTTACGCGCATCCCCTTCCGCATGGAGATGTCGGGATTTGCACGGATTCCCGGGAGTCTCCCCATTGTAGGTGATATTGGCGAAGTCTGGCCTGTTCTCGCGACTAGGGTCGCAGATGCACTCGATGTGCGGCTTGACTTTATGAGCTACAAGCAATCACTGCCTGCGGGAGAGAAAGTCCGCGAGTGGATCGTAAGAAACGTACAGGCAGTTAACGGCGAGCGGATATTTGCTGCAGCGAGGGAACTCGCCCCTATCTGAGAGTCTATCTTTCATCTTCTCCATCCCACAAGCAGAAGTCCTTGAGGATGGTCAGGCCTGGAGGTCCGCTCTTTTCCGGATGAAACTGGAGGGCAATGAGATTGCTTCTACCCAATACACTGGCAAATGTGATGCCGTGGTCGGTTGTGCCGATGATCGTCTCTCCATCTCTTGGGGCCGGGTAATAGCTGTGAACAAAATAGAACTCGCTCTCCGGCGCAAGGCCATTAAGAACCGGATGCGCCTTCCTGAAGTTTACCTGGTTCCAGCCCATATGGGGCACCTTGAGGCTTTTGCCATTAGCCGAGAGGAGGGGCGTGGGAAAACGTCTTACCGTGCCAGGGAGCAATCCGAGACAGGTGGTCTGATTTTCCTCGCTCTCTTCCAGGATTATCTGTGTGCCCAGGCAGATGCCCAGGAACGGCTTAGCGGATTCATAGAGCTCATCTATTGCCTGGTCAAGCCCCATCGTTTTTAAATCCTGCATGGCCTGTCCTGCAGAGCCAACACCCGGGAAGATAACCCTACGGGCCCCTAGTATCTCCTTTACGTCACGGGTTATGCGGCACTTGAAGCCAAGATAGCTTATAGCCCGCGCAATACTGGCGAGATTCCCGGCCTTATAGTCGATAATGGCGATCATGAATTGATCCTACTCCCATTCGATAGTGCTTGGCGGTTTTGAGCTGATATCATAGACAACCCTGTTAACCCCCCTGACCTCGTTTATGATGCGGCTTGAGATCCTAACCAGGAGGGAATGGGGGAGCCTGGCCCAATCTGCAGTCATAGCATCAAGGCTGTTTACAGCCCTGATAACCACGATATGTTCATAGGTCCGCCTATCCCCCATGATCCCCA
>JABXJZ010000101.1 GCA_013375335.1 Desulfobacterales bacterium | reverse complement strand
AAGTATCTCAGTAGGGCAGGCCAAAAGATCAATTCCAACGTCTCCAAACAACTGCCTTTTCGCCTCGGCAACATATTTATTTCCAGCACCGACAACCATATCAACGGGTTCCAGCCCTTCCATACCGAAAGCCAAGGCAGCCAGGGCATGAACACCTCCCATACAGTAGATTTCATCCGCGCCAGCTGCCGCCATAGAATAAAGGGTGGCAGGCCACATCCCCTCACCTTTAACTGAGGCGAACACGCCACAACTCTTGATACACCAGCCACCTATTGCTCTTTTTAAATACTTAGCCATAATCACACTCTCCCTTTACCCTTATATATTCGTTGCCCCCGACCTCAGAGAATTGTTTTTGGGTAACATCTAATCATTATCCTTGGAATCGGGTCAAGTCTGCTTTGACACTCAATCCATATTTGGTAAAATGCCACCTCAATGGCCAAGTTCAGCTCAGCGATAAGCTACTGGGAGCAATGCAAGGACGACATACTGGCTGGGTGTGACCTCTGCGGCTCTTGCCTGGAGGTTTGTCCCCGATATCGATTTCCTGCCAGCGGATTAACAGACCCTCATCGAGACATCGAGCGCTATCATGCTCTCTGGCGTACGGGTGAGGCCAGCGGCGATATGTACGAGCTTGTCTATACCTGCGTGGGCTGCGCCTTCTGTCGGGACGTCTGCCCTATGGGGTTCAATGTATACGACTCCTACCATCATTACAGCAGATACCTGGCGTGGAAAGCGGGTCTACCGCCAAGATCGAAGACTGAACTCCGCATCCCCCATGTCCGTGGCAACATCGCGGCGGTTTTGAGCGCCATGCAAATGAGACCCAATCAGGTCCGCTGGATATGGGACCTGGATTCGGGCACACCGAGGAGAGAGGTCTTGTTGTTTATAGGGTGTATTACCCACTCTCACCCGGACAAGATCTTCACCCTCCTGGATGTATTCGATCGTATGGCAGTGGACTATTTGCCCCTCGGCGGTGGGCCGATTTGCTGCGGGGGCACATTTATCGTGAGCGGGCTATATGAGGAGGCCACGAGGCGGGCGAAGGACATGGTCGCCAAGTTCAATGCTTACGGTGCCCCCACCGTGGTTTTCTGGTGTGCCAACTGCCTCAGGCACTGCCAGGGCTTCATCTCTCAAATCACCGACCTGGCATTCGAGGCCGTGCATGCAAGCGGTTATATCGCCCGTAACCTCGACCGGCTGCATTTCGCCCACCCTGTGGATCTCAAGGTCAATGTGCACGACAGCTGTATCATTGGCCGTTCAGGATTGAGAGACTACCGATCTATACGCTCTATATTCGAGGCGATCCCTGGTCTCAAGGTGGTGGAGCACGCCGAAGCCCGTGAGAAGACACCGTGTTGTGCCGTGGGGAAAGGGGAGATGAATCAGGCCATGCGGCGCCGCCTGTATCAACTGGTGGCCAGCACGGGTGCTGGCCTCATGGCCACGGTCTGCAATACCTGCACCATGACAATGGGGTTTGAGGATGCCCAGTTGCCCTTCGATGTCACCAACTTCATCAATGTCGTGGGGTGGGCATTGGGCATCAGACATGAGGAGAAGCTAAGACATCTCGCACAACTCGGAAACCTGGAAAAGGCCCTTACGGAAGCTCGCGAATGCTTTGCTGCCCATGGTTATACTGATGGGGAGGTTCGAGACAAGGTGGGTCCGTTTTTCACCTGAGCACCCTCCTCTCTGCAGTGATAGGCGGCTACCCATTAGAGGTCGAGTTGACTCCGGTCAATAGCTGACCCTGCTGCTCCGGCTTGTGAACGAGATCCCGCTAGTAGCCTGCATCAAGCGGGAGGCACCGCCCACGCCGCACAAAGTGCGTGCCCTTAAGCAGGGAATGGCAGGTCGCAAAGTGACGATCGTGCAGGGGCTGGGTGCCCTGTATGGCCTCTTCGAACTTGAAAGCGGTGCCGGCGGCTTCATGACCGGTTTTGCCTTCCCGGAGATGCTCAAGGCAATGGTCGAGATGGTAGTCTCAAGTCTTTTCAATCCACCTGAAATGTACCGAATAAGCATTTACTCACTTGTGCTGCAAACATGTGATAACTGGAGCCACGTCTCAACTGTTTACTTGTATTAGTCATTGTGATGGTTGAGATCCGATCATACAGAGCTTCCATAGAGGTTTTTTAAGGGATAGGTTTCAAACGATATTGAACTTTCAACTACTATATGTAATCTTAAAATCACGGGAAATTCACGTTTTGGCGAGTAATATGCAACTCTTGACGGGGTAACTAAGACACAATATGTTGATGATCCGATTCATTTTTTCAATCACCCTGTAATTGTCAATTTTGATTGACTCTTCTTATTATTTTTCAGTATTATAGCCCCAATTTCCGTCTTTCCCATCATTTTTCCTCGATATTCAACACCTTAATCAAAGGTGCATCCTATGGAGAAAAACCGCAAAATTTGTATGCCTCTGCCCAAGAGCACAGTCTAAAGGCGACATTTAGGCCTCAGGGCAAGTGTGGCATAATGTCAGTTTATATATAATAAATGCATATAGGTATTTCGAATTCCAAAAGGAGATGAAGGCATTCCTATTAATGAAATTACCACGAAATAGGAATCCTTAAACATGATGGGAGGGCTCTGGAACGGGGTCCTGGCTATAAACAATCGAGGGGTTTCGTTCAGAGCCCCCTCAAGGAGCTTTTTTCTTTTCTGAGAAAGGGGGTGATACTGAGGCAGAAGGAAGGAAACGCTCCTATTTCTAGAACCCGTCGTAAGTTAATTAAAGAAAGGAGGATGTAAGATGAAAAGAGCCATATCTATGTGTTTGCTTTCATTTGTCGGTGTAGCGCTGTGCTTTTCTCCCAGCCTTGCTGCGGAAGCCAAGAAGATAGTTTTCGCGAGTGAGATCGTGGATGTGATTGGGCCGTCCAACAAGATGATCGGTCCCGTGGAGAGTGGAGGCATCATCGTTGCCACGCCAGAGGCTGCCTGTTATGGCCCGATGATCACACCTGAAGTAAGGAGCGGCCATACTCAGACGATCCCTGTGGCTGTTGAAGGTGCCGTGGTAGGTGATGCAATCGCCATCAAGATCAAGAAGGTGAAAGTTTTGGCCAAGGCCACAGCCTCGGGCACCGAAACCGCTATTAAGGGTCGCTTTCTCGGGGACCCCTTCGTGGCCAAACAATGCCCGAAGTGTGGAAAGGTCAATCCGCCCACCAAGCTTGAGGGGGTTGGGGCGGACGCCATCCGCTGCAAACACTGCGGGACTCCTTGCAATCCCTTTAAGGTCACCAATGGCTATACTCTGCTCTTTGATGAGGATCGCTCTATTGGGGTGACGGTCCCCAAATCGGTCACCGAAGAGATCGCCAAGCAGGCCTACGACTATGCCGCGGTTCCCAGCAAGGGGCTGTGCTACCCGGTGACGCTGCTGAGCCTGGCAGATATGCCCGCAGGGATCATCGCCCGGGTCCGGCCCATGATTGGAAATTTAGGGACTATCCCGGCTATCGATATGCCCTCCTCTCATAATTCCGGGGATTTCGGCTGCTTCCTGGTAGGGGCCCCTCATGATATGGCTATCACCAAGGAGGCTCTGTCCAAACGCACTGATGGCCATATGGACATCGATAACGTGAGAGAGGGGGCCATCGTCATCGCCCCGGTGAAGGTGGCAGGGGGTGGCATCGTGACAGGAGATGTTCACGCCATGCAGGGCGATGGGGAGATCTCAGGTCACACCACCGATGTGAGCGCCGAAGTGACCCTTGAAGTAGAGGTCATCAAGGGGCTGAACCTGGATGGCCCGATCTTGCTGCCCAACAAGGAAGATCTGCCCTTTCTGGCCAACTTATATACCGAAGATCAGGTTAATAAGGCGGAGGCCATTGGGGAGAAGCTTGGCTTTGCCATCCAGAAGGATCTGTTGCCCATCCAGATGACCGGGAGCGGGGCTAACCTGAATGAGGCAGTGGCGTGCGGGGTTAATCGCATGGCCGAGCTCTTGGACATCACCCCAGAGGCGGTCAAGAACTGGGTGACCATGACCGGAGGGGTGGAGATTGGACGCCTGCCCGGCTTTGTTACGGTGACCATGATGGTTCCCACAGCGAAGTTGGAGCAGTTGGGTATCGCCCATCTGGTGAAGGAGCAATACGGATTGTGATTTGCCCCTCTCTGGGATGTGACATACCTTATTGATGAGAGGTAGGAAAGGAAAATCCGGGTCAGCACCTGGCAGAATAGAAGGCGGCTGAAGATTGCTCTTTAGCCGCCTTTTTTGTTTTTTAAATCAGATGGCCTGTTCGAACTGCAAAGCGGCGCCGCTGCCGAACTATCTTAATCCTAACCTTATGGCTTCCCAAAGGATCCGTGGGCGCAGCTCCCACAAAAAAGAAGTATCTACTACATCTGAATTGTTGCAACGGCAGCAGTTCCTGATGTGAGGCAGATAATTTTTCCGATAAAAAGCCGAGTTGCAAATATCCTTAATGTGCGTATGCCGCAAATTGCCTAATGGCCGAGCCATGTCTAAACAATTTGGTACCTGTCCGTCGGCATTTACTGTTAGGACGACTTGCGGATAATGACATGAAAAGGGCGTTTTACCATCTATGAAGGTCTTAAAGTAGGATACCGAATTATTAATAGGGTACCCCCTCATCTTCAGCTCCACTAACTTCACACAGGCTTGGCTAACCTCTTCATCCGTCAGTATAGCCTTTGATAGCAACTCGGGCGATGAATGCCGACCATTGGTCTCCATCGGCGACAAGAAAATTGATGCACCCAAATCTCTTGCTAATACGACCACTTCCTCAATCTTGTCATAGTTGTAGCGGGCCATAATCGTATTGATAATCACCTTTGTTTTTGGATACTTGCTTTTGGTGCGCTCTATTCCTTCCAGAGCTCGCTTGTATAGTCCTTTGCACTTGCGCAATTCATCATGATAATCTGAAGGGTAGTCGATGGATACAACTAGGATGTCCATAGTATCAGCCAGTTCACTCAGCCATTCGGGCAAAAAATATGCATTGGTATTGAGTAAAGTGATTAAGCCATTTCTTTTCGATGCCAACATTACCCTGTCAATATCAGCCCTGATTAGTGGCTCCCCACCCCAGATATAGTTAAATACGATTCCCTGTCGCCTGGCCTCCGCATAAATCCGTTCTATCTCCTCCAAGTTCATTTCTTCCGTAGCGTGGCCCCGCCAGAGACAGATATCGCAGCGGCAATTGCACCGTGCGGTTACCAAATGTGACAACACACAGGGGCGGTGGGTGGCAAACCGACCCCACGCTACCCTGGTGAGAAATTTGATTGTTTGTACTAATTTGACCAATTTCGCTGTATGATGGAGGTGTTTGTTTTGGCGTGATGATCTGTGCGATGTAGTCTATAATTGCCAGGTCATATTCTCCTCCCATGTTCGGGGATGATATCATAAAATTTCAATTGGAGAGAATAACTGGAGTTTCCGGAGTTTTATAGGGTGTATTTCCATAACCTGTTCATTATATGGCAAATTCTATTTTTGATTAGAGAAAACCCTTGTCCTTTCGCTTCCGTGCTTTCGAGGTGACCCTTTCGGGGCTCGCAGGCGGGGAATACTTACCCCTT
>JABXJZ010000412.1 GCA_013375335.1 Desulfobacterales bacterium | reverse complement strand
CACCGAGGGCGGCTGCATTCACGTCAGTATCCAGATTTACGGGCACGGCCAGAGCCCGCTTAACCGTTCCGGCAAAGTCGGTTTGTGCCCAACCTGGCTTTGGCGTAGAGGTAATATAGCCAAACGTTGGTGATGTCGGGTCAGGGTCTACCGGCCCAAAAGATGCAATTCCGATAGCCACCAGGGTTTGCCGTCGCCCCTCCTGCTGGAAAAATTCAATCGCCCGGTTGATTGTCTCAACAGGGGTTGTGGTATTGAAGCGCACCTCTGCCCGCATATCGTTGGGGCCGGTGCCGACTGCGCAAACAAATTTAGTACCACCCGCTTCTATGCCTCCGTATTGAACATCCATCCCAATCATTGTTTCTCGATACATAGCCTATTGGGCAACTAAGAGAGGAACTTCGTTGAATCTCTTCCCATTTTAACCATCCGAAATCAAAAAACAACAAATATTTGATTTGGTCTACATGATGACATGTCTTCAAGAATCCTTGAGCTTTATCAGCATTTACGCGGTTTTACGATCTATTTTATGGACTTGGTTGACAACAAACTGCCATTCCGCTATCTATTTACCGCATGGACAGACCTCTTCACAGAGCATACTCTGGTGCCTGGTATCACGTAACCTGCCAACATGTGTTTGGGGAAAGCATTCAGGATTAAGATCGGCCGCTTACCAATTAGGGCGAAGTTCATATTGGGATTTTTCTCCGCACTAGTAGGAGATAAGGATGAAAAACTATGTCCTCGCACATGACCTCGGTACGACCGGTAACAAAGCGACACTTTACGATCGAGAGGGGTGTTTGGTTAGCAGCGCCTTTTACAGTTATGATACCGAGTATACCCATGCCGGTTGGGCTGAACAGGACCCTGAAGATTGGTGGCGAGCCGTATGCGCTTCAACACGGAAACTTCTGGAACAAACCAAAATTCGTGCTGACGAGATAGCCTGCATTGTTTTTAGCGGGCAAATGATGGGCTGTGTCCCCCTGGATAAGAACGCCAGGGCACTACGCAAAGCCATCATTTGGGCTGACCAGCGTTCGGTGGAAGAGGAATCCTGGGTGGGCGAGCGCATTTCTCCAGAAGAGGTCTATCGCATCACCGGACACCGTCTCAGCGCCTCGTATTCGCTATGCAAGATACTCTGGCTACACAATCATCAACGTGATATCTATAAGGCAACCCACAAGTTTGTTCACGCGAAAGACGCCATCGTAGCCAAGTTGACAGGCGTCTTTGTGACTGATCCCTCCGATGCCTCAGGGATGAATCTCTATGATCTAGAGCAAGGCAAATGGTCCGAGCGCATCATTGAAGCTGCAGAACTTGACCCGGCTCAATTGCCCGATTTGCGACAGTCAATTGACGTGGTGGGCGAAGTTTTGCCCGAAGTGGCCGACGAAGTTGGCATTGCAGCAGGAACACCAGTCGTGATCGGGGGCGGCGATGGTGCATGTGCAGCGGCAGGTGCAGGGACCGTAAGCGAAGGCACCGCTTACAACTACATCGGCTCATCATCCTGGATAGCGCTGGCAAGGAAGAAACCAATCTATGACCCCAAGTACAAGACCTTTACCTTCGGACACGTGGTGCCTGGTATGGTTATGCCCACTGGAACGATGCAGGCCGCGGGCGCTTCTTACCAATGGACGCGCGACCAGCTATGCCCCATCGAGTTACAAGCTGCTCAAACGCTCGGGATCAGCCCGTACGAATTAATGAATGTTGAAGCAGAGAA
>JABXJZ010000100.1 GCA_013375335.1 Desulfobacterales bacterium | reverse complement strand
TCATCTTATGGCTCTGCCTTTCTGTTTACTTCAAGATGGATTCACCGGTCTAGGGGAAACGTCACATACTAGGTTTGAATCGCAATTCATCAATGTGACACCATGCGGGGGGCCGTCGAATACAGTTAGAGAAGCCGGCACGGATAGAAGATAGTTCGAGGCGCCATAGTAGCCTCACGGAAAAGGAAGCCGCTAGCTCGAGTAAGCACGAAAGGAGGCACTCAGTTCTATAGCTAATACCGAAAAAAGGCGCTTGACAACAGGTGGCCTCATAGAAGAAGAACTAAGCACCCAGCCTGCAGATGTTACGTATGGTAATCGAAACCTTTTGACAGCAGTGTCGGGGATAGGTTCATAGCAGAATGTTACACCTTTAAGCCAAATATCTGACACACAACATATAGGTATTCCCCCTAAAAAGGCAGAGACATGGATGACCCTGCCTTAAATGTCAGTATATGCTCCGCTTACTCTGGCGGAACAACACAGATAGAATCGGTTCCTTCTATTGCACTGCCATCAAAAAGATTACCGGTAAGCGTTGCCGTAGAGTCACCCTCAACCCAGTTGGAAGCGTCGTCCTCGAACTGACACACAAGGTCGAGGAAAGAATCACTGTTTGTATCCTCGAAGTGACACAATGGACCTTTATTACCCCTCACACGGACTGCCAAGCCGCCAAAAAGCAGACTATCAGGATCGATATCGTAAACATCTAAATCATCACTGCCTAATATGGCTACAGGGATAACCCCATGCCCATCGATATGAAAGCAGTTAGGGACGCTGCCAGGCTTGAGATTTTTCGCGGCCACTGCTTAAATTGAGCCTTGAACTACCATATCTAATCTTAAAATTGCGGGAAGTTAACCTACTCATGAATGGGTGTTTTTTTGTTGTTTTTGAGTAGATTCCCCCATTGAAATTATACCCTTAGATTAGTATAAAAATTATTAGGTTATTCATTAAGTCCGCTCTAGTGACCCCGTCGGTGCAAGGGAGAAAAGACAGGCTGACGGGGAAGAAATAGAGGGCAGGTAATCGGGAAGGCCTTGATTGGACACCATGACTGTGTCCGGAGGAGGTATAAAGGGAGCACCATAAGGGGGGAAGGGCTAGAGATACGGAACAGGTTTGTAGGGGTCATACCAGCGCTAGTCCTACTGGTCTCCAGTTCTCACTGGCTTACTCACCGCTCTGAGCAGTGATCTGCACTGATCTCATTTAACCACGCGGGTTTTCTTTCGGTATTCTTCAGCACTCATTGAGCCCTGCCGTTTTATTGAACTTCCTATATCCTAACTCATAACAATCTCCACAATCCTTACTCTGTATCCCTGACCCAATCCCGTGGCATGTTGAAAGGAGGTGATGGATGGAGGACAATTCAAGATGTCAGAAGGAGGGAGGCTTCTTTTAATCAATAGCTCAATCCTGGCCGGCGTGTCGTGGCGATTGGCGCAGGTGCTCAGTTTTACATGGATTGCACCCTGACATATACCTTACGTTAACAGGAACTAACAAGAGGAGGGAATCATGAAAGGAGGTCCCTTGAAGAGAAGGTCTTCCCATCCTCAGATACGCCTTCGTGGGGTAAACAAGGAGTTTAAAATTACTTTAGCGGCAATCCGTCTTGTCGCTTTGTTGCCTTCAAGAACAGATTAAGCCGGCAAGAATACTCAGGATATAAGTGAGATATCAGATGAAGATAAGACCTTGTGCTCAAAGGAGGTGATGCCTATGGGTGTAAAGAGGTAAGCGGAGGGACAAACGAATTTTAGAAAGGGGGGAAGGAAATGTCAAGCCAGAAGAGAGTAACAAGAAGGGAGTTTGTCAAGGATTTTGCTGTTGTTACCGGTGGGGCTGCTGTTGGCGTCGGTCTGTCTAAAGAGGCGTTGGCAGAAGTTCAGGTCATCAAGGAAATACCAAAATGTGGGGTGGTGGTTCATGATCCAAATCTATGCCGTGGAACTAAGATATGTGAGGTCGCATGTTCAGCGTATCACGACGGGGCATGCAGTTCATATCTATCCAGAATACATGTAGAGGCGAATGATCTGGATTTAGTCTTCTCAGGACTAGTTTGCTCTCAGTGTGATTCACCAAGCTGTTACTTTGCCTGTCCAAAAAAGGACCAAGCCCTGTGTATTGATAAGGAAACTGGAGCCAGGTACATCAACCAAGATGAATGCGGAGGATGCGGAAAGTGCGCAGAGGCGTGTCCCTTGCCCGAAGCCCCTATATGGTTTAAAACGGTAAATGGTAAAGAGGTAGCCTTTAAATGTGATTTGTGTAGGGGTAGAATGGGAGGACCCATGTGTGTAGAGCTATGTCCTCGAAAGGCTTTAAGATTTGAGGAAAGGAGGGATTAAGATGGCGAAAATGAATGGTTGGGCTGGCAAGATCTTGAGGGTTGACCTGGCAAACGGAAGGATCAAGACCGAGGATACAACAAAATATGTCCCCAAGTATATCGGCGGAAAAGGGATTGCCACCCGTATCGCATGGAATGAGCTAAAGCCTGATGTCAAGGCATATGATCCGCAAAACCCGCTCATGTTCATGACCGGGCCATTTTCCGGCACCTTAGCACCAACTTCAGGTAGGGGAATAATTTGCGCTGTGAGCCCACGCGCATATCCAATCGAATGGTTTACCTATTCGGGTATGGGCGGACTGTGGGCTCCTGAATTGAAATACGCCGGGTTCGATGGTGTGGTTATTAAAGGCAACTCTGAAAAACCTGTGTATCTTTGGATACACGATGGGAAGGCCGAGATCAGGGATGCGGAAAAGCTTTGGGGATTGGGCGCATTTTCCACTCAGACAAAGATTAAGGCTGAACAGGGAGATCAGACGCAGGTGCTCTGTATTGGACCAGCAGGAGAGAACCGTGTCTTATACGCAACGATTCAGCACAGGCTGTCCAATGCGTCTGGAAATGCCGGTTTTGGGGCTGTGATGGGTGCAAAGAAGCTCAAGGCGATAGCCATAAGAGGAACAGGGGGAGTGAAGGTAGCTCATCCAGCTGAATTCATCAGTGCATGCAGGGAGGTAGCGGATCTCATCAAGGCAGGACCAACATGGGCTGTAATTGGGACGCCTCCCGGGCCGGACACTGTATCATGTACCCATGCATGCCCGGTGCAATGTTGTACGATGATGCGGAAAGACGATCCAACAAAATTAGAGGTTGGCAGCGGTACGAGAAACATGATGAAGCACTGTGTGGATCCCATGTATTCCTGGGGTTGGGACAGAACAGAGTATCCGACAAAGTTCATCAAAGAAAAATATACGGGTGACATCTTTACGAGGCCAACAAAGGCATTCGGCGAGGAGATCGGTTCGGAACTGCAGGTTATAGGCGAAGGTTTGGGCATGTCAGGCTGGAATTATGTCAATAATTACTGTTGGATATCGGCATGTGTGGACAACGGCATAACGGAGCTCAACGGGCACAAACTGGAGCCGGATAACCCCGAGTTCTGGCGTGATTTGCTATATAAGATAGCTTACCGGGAGGGCATTGGTGATATCCTCGCTGACAGTTTGGTGAGGGCCTCTGAAAAACTGGATCTGCCGGATATACTCAAGAAACATGCTCACTGGCAAGAACCCATGTGGGGATTTGCTAGTCACCGGCTTGGAAGAGCGGCCGAATCCCAGCCGAGCCCGATATGGATCTACACCATGTGTCACTGGATTACAGATTCAAGGGATCCCCTGCAGTCTCATCATCAATCCTCGTGGGCTGAGTACTGGTTCCCGCCACACCATGGAGCTGGTTGCGGTTCTCCGGATACCGAGTTCAGCAAGCTAAAGGCTACCTTTGCACGGGCGTTCGGGACGGGTGAGGTTATTGAGCCGGGCTTCGGACATATAAAGGAGAAGACCAGGGCAGCTGCCTATCTCGGCAATCGTGCTAACCTGAAGGACTCATTGCTGGTCTGCGATTGGTGTTTCCCACGGCTTCTGAGCGGATTCATGTCAAAGGAGGAGCTCAAAGCAGCGAGGGACTACTATGGAGATCTAGACGCCGAGACAAAGATGTTTGTCCCGCTCACCGGACTCAATATGTCGACAGCTGATCTAGAGAAGGCTGGTGAAAGGGTTCGCAACCTAGATAGGGCACTCCACGTGAGAAACTACAACAGGAACCGGGAGATGGATTCAACTGCGGAGTGGATTTTCGAGTACCCGGAGAAGTCGGATGGAAGCAAACTGGACAAGGCCATGTTCAATAAGATCGTTGATAATTTCTACGGTGCCAGGGGTTGGGACAAGAAAACCGGCTGGCCAACAAGGGCTAAGCTCGAAGAGTTGGGTCTTAGAGATGTGGCCGATGAACTGGCGAGCATAGGGAGGTTACCGTAGCGCGAACTCGGGTACTCGTATCCACTAGATATTGTTCAGGCAACTCTAGAAAGAGAGGGGAGTGACTGCTCCCCTCCTTTCATCTTTCGGTTCAACAAACTCTATGGAGATGACCAATTTCTTTTTTGTTTCAGCCGCTCCTGTTCCTGGGGAGGTAATGCCATTTTCTGCTGCTTTAAAAAGCTTCATGTTTCAGGGAGCCAACTATCAAATACGTGATAATTGCGAGTCAAGAGGGACCAGCGAGACAGCCATAAGTCAATAACCTGAAAAGTGCGATGGCCGATTTGTTTATTACCATGAGAGCTGTGCTCGTGGAGATGGAAAGGATTATTGATACGCGATAAAAAGGCCAGAGGTGAGTATATCGATAAGGAGCAAAGTTAAAAAGGAGGAAGCAATGGTCAGACAGCAAGCGTTTTCATTAAAAGAAGCGGCTAAGCTCTTGGGCTGCAACCGCGAGACCTTGCGACGGGCGATCAAGGCGGGTCAGCTGAAGGCCTCGAAAGTAGGCCGGGATTATCGGATAAGCAAGGTCGAGCTGGCAAAGTTTTGGATCAGACGGGGTGGAGAAACAAGACGCTTTTCTTAGCCAAGCGAGCGATTGACCGATGGATTGAGAAATGCAGGCGGCGATAAATAATTGGGTTGGAACACCCACGGGCTAGGTACCAGACCTACCGAAAAGGACAACCCCCGTCCCTGCCCGTGGATTAACCTCCAGGGCGGAAAGGAGGTAGGAAGCTATGGCAGAGATATATAAATTCACACACGGAATTTATGAATGCGAGAAAGAACCATTGGCAAAATTTGGTGACTTTGAGCAGTGGTTATATAAAGTCAAGAATTCCAAAACGGGAAATGCGTTTCAGTTAGCTTGATCAATTACTAAAGGATTGACTCAGCTCTATCTCCAAAGCAAAAGGAGGACCTTCACAATAGGCGGGCTTATAGAAGCATTCGATTAAACCAGAAACCATTGTTTCATGTTTATCGCCTAAGCCCATGCGATCTTACCCAATGTGAATAATACCCCGACTTACGATCTCCCAGGCTTTCGGTATTTGTGGCTAAGGTTTCTAAGACCCCAAGCCATTTCTAACAATGAAGGGCCCGACCCAGTAACTCTGTCTTTTCTTGTTTACTTCAAGATGTATCAGTCACCAACGCCTATCCTCCATTTTGATGATTCGCGTTTGAATTCATCAACATGCTCTTAACTATCTTTATGGACATCTCTACATCACTTCGCTTCTCTGTCAGATTGAATCAAAGC
>JABXJZ010000411.1 GCA_013375335.1 Desulfobacterales bacterium | reverse complement strand
GATTGTGAAGGTTTCAAAAGCTGCCGGCGTAATCCTGGGACTTTGGTACCTCTAGGATAGTAGTTTGCCGTTAAGACGCCTCGTAAGAGGCTGCTTCTTCTGTTCTTACGACTTGCTAGCTAAATTAGTAGGAATTACTATTTCTGTCAATAAAAAAGGGCCCTACGTTACCTTAGTTTTGGACCAGGTCTCTGATAAATAGTTGAACCCCTTTAATACTCATAATGGAGGCTTTACAAGCCTGAGAATCTCTTTCAAGCTGCTCGAAGGCGAGGCCTACTGAATTGAAAATTCGCGAAATAGTGTATTCTCAAATATCCTATAAACTTGGACTATAGAGACACAATGTATTGTGTGTTTATGAATATTGATGCTAATCAGGAGAACTAGCAGTCTCCATATCCTGAAACACCCTTTCCGTTGACACACAAGTGAGCTTATCTTATACTGCCTTCACAAGGAGGGAAGTAACCCATGTCCAAGATGAAAAAAACGGCTCGACACCAGACCACCTCATAGAAGAAATCGACAAATCAAAGACTACTATTTCGGGCTCATGGCTCAAGCCCGTGCATCGCACCTGTGTTCAGAACTCGCTAGATAATTCAGAAAAGCCTCAAACCCTTCAGACAGGTACTAATTTTCCAAAATATTCAGGAATAATCAATGTTGGATTCAAAGCACATTGAGTCAAAATCATTTGAAGGACCTCTATATCTGACCGCCGGAAGAATCCTCCGCGACAGAACTTACGGCGGATTTTGGTGCATAGACAGGAGTGACCTTTTGGAGGCCAAGGGGGATGATGGGACTTCCCGTCATTGCAATTACCGTCCTCTGTTTGCCAGACTGCGCCCATGGTATCTCGAAAGACATCCTGCCAGAGGTAGACATGGAGATTACCTTTGCCGAACTGCGGAAGCCCAGGCTCGTCTAGGGAGGGCAGTCTTCCTCGAAGGGGTTATCGTCAAGACGGTAAACAAAGAGGATAAGACACCGCGTGTACACAGACTTCTATAACCTGAAAGAAGCGCCTTTTAAGCTGACTCCATCACCCCGGTTCCTATACCTGGGCAAGAGCCACAGAGAGGCCCTTGCCCTCTTAACTTACGGAGTCATGGAGAGAAAGGGGTTTATCCTCTTGACAGGAGATGTCGGTACCGGCAAAACGACAATGATTCAAGCGCTCCTCAGCAATCTTGATAGCAGTGTCCAGTGTATCTCTCTTCCCAATCCCCTTCTATCACCAAAGGATTTTATGGATTATCTGGCCTTTTCAGCCTTTAAAAAGAGGGTCCATTTCAGATCAAAGGCAGCCTTTCTTCTTGAGTTTGAAGGGTTTTTGCGCGAATGCCTCCATCATCAGAGAAATTTCATCCTTATCATCGATGAGGCACAGAGGCTCTCCTTCGCATTGCTTGAGGAGATCAGGCTTCTCTCAAACATGGAGTATGCCAATGAAAAATTGATGAACATCTTCCTGGTTGGCCAGCCCGAGCTTAACGGGAGATTGAGTGAACCAAGGTGCCAGGGCCTTCTCCAGCGTATCAGCAATCGTTATCATATTCCCCCACTGGAATTCGAGGGCACGAGGGGCTATCTGGCTACCCGGCTGAAAATAGCCGGTGCGAAAAGAGAAGATGATATCTTCTCTAAAGGGGCTGTCGACGCAATCCATCACTATTCTCTGGGATATCCACGGGTGATCAACATCCTAGCAGATAACTCCCTACTCCTTGGCTATTCAGAAGGGAAAAG
>JABXJZ010000099.1 GCA_013375335.1 Desulfobacterales bacterium | reverse complement strand
TTTTATAATTAGCAAATACAATTACTGGATTTATATCATCCTGATGATGATAGGTTTTTACGCCATGATTGGCAAAAGAAACCTGGTAAAGAAGATTATAGGGATGAATATATTTCAGACAGCAATCATTCTTTTTTTTATCTCTACTGCTGCAAAAAAGGGAGGAACCCTGCCTATCATTGAGCATGCCCCTGGGCATGTTATTCAAGCTACAGCCTATGTAAACCCACTACCACACGTGCTTATGCTTACCGCCATAGTTGTCATGGTAAGTACCTTGGGAGTTGCACTGGCAATAGTGATAGCTATTTACCGAAGGTATAATACGTTAGAGGAAGACGAGATCTTGAAGCTCAAAAGATGCTCCCCCAATCTCCTGTTTTAGCAGTTGTTATTCCCCTGATATTCGCCTTTCTGAATCTTATCTTTGGTTGGTGGAAGAAGGGTTTTTCTTATCCAATCGCTTTAGTGGCCCTTTCAATCTCATTCCTGGCATCCCTTCATACATTAAATACGGTTATCACAAGCGGAACCATCCATTACCATCTTGGAAATTGGGATCCCCCGTGGGGGATAGAGTATGTCATCGACCATCTGAATGCCTTTGTTCTGGTTATCATAGCATCTATTAGCTTTTTCGTAGCTATCTATTCAAAGAGAAGTGTCGAGCAGGAACTGCCTGAGAAGATCGTTTTCTTTTATACCATCTATCTCTTACTGGTAACGGGCCTGTTGGGGATTGCAGCGACCGGTGATATGTTCAATCTCTATGTGTTCTTAGAGATTGCATCCCTTGCTGCCTATGCCCTTATAGCTATAGGGGAGGATGGTGCACCATTTGCCAGTTTTAATTATGTGATATTGGGGACCATTGGCGCCTGCTTTTACTTGCTTGGCGTGGGCTACCTTTATATAGTTACCGGATCGCTTAATATGGCTGACCTATCTCAGATATTACCTACTCTATATCATTCCAAGGTGGTGTTGGTTGCCTTCGCCTTTTTCCTGGTGGGAGTGGGCATAAAGATGGCGCTTTTCCCCTTACATGTGTGGCTTCCGGATGCCTATACCTATGCCCCATCGGCGGTAAGTGCTCTTGTTGCGCCCCTGATGACCAAGGTAGGGGCATATGTGATGATAAGGATTATGTTTACGGTATTTAGGCCCTATTTCTCAATAGAATTGTTCCCCGTAGCCACCCTCCTCGGCTGGATGGCTGCTGTTGCCATAATCTTTGGCTCCGTATTGGCCTTGGCCCAGGTTGACTTGAAAAGGATGCTCGCCTACATCGTGGTAAGTGAAGTAGGCTACATAGCCTTAGGTGTGGGGCTTGCCAATAGAGATGGGCTTACAGGCGCAATCCTCCATATACTCAATGATGCCTTTATGATGCTTGCCCTTTTCCTGGTTGTGGGTGCCATTATGTATCGATCTGGTAAGAGAGAAATTTCTGGACTAACGTACCTGCACAGAAGGATGCCACTTACCATGGCGGCCTTTGTCATAGCAGCCCTCTCCGTGATAGGGATTCCACCGACCTGTGGTTTTTTCAGCAAGTGGTACCTTATCCTCGGCTCAATTCATGCAAGTCAGTGGGTTTTTGTGGCCGTTTTGCTCGTAAGCAGCCTCTTAAATGTTATCCTCTTTTTCCGAGTCATAGAGAATGCATACCTTGAGCCAGGGGGTGAACCTATAGGTGCTGGTTCGGAATTGGCCATTGCACCTGAAGAGGCGCCTTTAAGTATGCTCATACCAATACTCATCGCAACGGCGGGAATAATGGCGCTCGGTGTCCTGAGTGGCAAGATTATTTCTGCTGTAATCCAGTTCGCTGTCCCCGCATATTTCTAGAGATCCAATGAGGGATGGTTAATGGAGGTGATTGTTTCCATAAGGCCATTTCTGGCTGTTCTGGTGACCCTTATAGGGGCCTTGCTCATAATCTTCACAGGGGAGAGGCACAGAGACCTAAGGGAATCCTGGACTATCCTGGTTTCGGTCCTCAAGTTCGGTATTGTTATCTCCATGGTTCCCTTTGTGTTAAATGGATGGACATTGGAATATACTATTATCTCACTTACACCTGGTGTCTCACTCCAGTTCAGGGTAGACCAGCTTGGTCTGTTTTTTGGTGTTCTTGCCTCTGCTCTATGGATTGCAACCTCGGTCTATTCCATAGGTTATGTCAGGGGGCTGAATGAACATGCGCAGACGAGATACTTCTTTAACTTCGCCCTCGCCCTTTCTGCAACCATGGGTATCGCCTTTGCAGGCAATCTATTAACCCTCTTTATATTCTACGAGATCCTGACCTTGTCCACTTATCCCCTGGTTGCCCACAAGGAGACGGAAGATGCCATCATGGGTGGAAGGAAATATCTTGCATACATCCTTACAGCAGGTGTGGCCATCCTATTTGCCATAATATTTATCTACGCTATTACGGGGACCCTTGATTTCAAACCAGGTGGTTTTCTTTCGGGTCACGCCTCATCTGCTACACTTATATTCCTATTTGTTACTCTCATATTGGGTTTTGGTGTCAAGGCCGCCATTATGCCCTTGCATGAATGGCTACCAACTGCGATGATAGCACCAACTCCCGTCAGTGCCCTGCTCCATGCTGTGGCAGTAGTTAAGGCGGGTGTCTTTGGGTGTTTGAGGATTATCCTCTACGTGTTTGGCCCGGACCTTCTAGATAGCCTTGATCTGTGGATTTTATCGGCCTATTTTGCCTCCTTTACAGTCATTGTCTCGGGCATGTATGCCCTTACCCAGGATAACCTTAAGCGAAGACTGGCCTTTTCTACCATAAACAACCTCGCCATAATCATCATGGGGGCCTCACTGCTAACCCCAAGTGCTATAACCGGGAGCATATTTCATATGGCCGGCCACGGCTTTATGAAGATCACCCTGTTTTTTGTTGCGGGGGCCATCTACGTAAAGACCCATAAAGAAAATGTAAGTGAACTCGATGGGCTTGGCAGGCAGATGCCCTTGACCATGGGTGCCTTTGCTATTGGCGCAATGGGTATCGCAGGAACCCCACCTGTTTGTGGATTCATCAGCAAATGGTATCTGGCGCTTGGTTCACTCGAGGCCAAGGAGATAGTCTTTCTCTTTGTCTTGCTCATAAGTGCCCTTCTAGATGTAGCCTACTTCTTCCCCATTATCTATAATTCATTCTTTAAGGGCCCTGAGGAGGCTATCGATCCACATTTTGATGAAGCCCCGATGAAAATGTTGGCACCCTTGGTGATAACGGCAATTATCTCGCTTGTTCTGGGAATATTCCCGAATGCCTTTTTTAACTTCTTCAACATAGCATCTATGGCAACCGGGAAGATACTAGGAGGGATGTGAATGGCAAGGGCCCTGAGATATATATTCCTTATTGGCATTGGCCTGAGCATCTTGGTTGGGCTATTTCTCCGACCTGAACATCCACACTTCTGGTGGGAGAGAATTCCGGCATCTGAGGCAATTTTTGGATTCCTTGGATGTATCCTACTTGTGGTCGGCTGTAAGTTCCTTGGTCATCGTTGGCTCCAAAGGTATGAGGATTATTATAGTGATTGAAACAGTACCACCGGCATTCATATTTATGGTAGGGGCCATCTTCCTTCCCATACTCAGAGAGAGACGCCTTAACCAGGTATTCCAACTCCTGATTCCGGCAATAGCATTTATTGATCTCCTTTATATGGATCAGGGCACATACTGGAGCTACCAGTTTCTGGGCTACGAACTTATCTTCGGAAGGGTGGATAAACTTAGCCTCTGTTTTGGGTACATATTTGTCATCATTGCCTTCCTTGGAATGGCCTATGCCCTCCATATGAGGGAAGTTGGACAGCAGGTGGCAGCCTTTCTTTATATAGGCAGCACCCTGGGGGTTACCTTTGCCGGCGATCTTTTTACCCTCTTTGCCTTTTGGGAGATCATGGCCATCTCCGCCGTATTTCTCATTTGGCATCAAAGGACCGAGGCCGCCCTTAATGCCGGATTCAGGTATATCATGGTCCACATATTTGGTGGTTGCGCCCTTTTGGCTGGCATTATCATACATGTGGTAAATACTGGGTCCATACATTTCGGTTATATAGAATATGGGGGACTTGCCTCACTACTGATACTCCTTGGTTTCATAATCAGTGCCGCTGTACCCCCTTTTCATGCCTGGCTGGCCGATGCCTACCCAGAGGCAACTGTTACCGGGGCTGTATTCTTAAGCGCGTTTACTACTAAAAGTGCTGTATATGTGCTGGCCAGGAGTTTCCCCGGCGTTGAACCCCTAATGTGGCTAGGGGCTATTATGGCCGTCTATGGTGTGGTTTATGCCCTAATGGAAAACGACATCAGAAGGGTTCTCGCCTATCATATCATCAGCCAGGTGGGATACATGGTGTGTGGAGTGGGGATAGGAACCGAGATGGGTTTAAATGGTTCCATTGCCCATGCCTTCTGCCATATCTTATATAAGGCCCTGCTTTTCATGGGTACAGGGGCGGTCATCCATGTGACGGGAAAAAGGAAGATCACCGAACTCCAAGGGAGAAACCTCTACAAGATGATGCCCATCTGCCTTTCCCTTTATCTGATAGCCGGTTTCTCCATCTCCGGGGTACCACTGTTTAATGGATTCATTAGCAAAAACATGGTAGTGGCTGCGGCTGCCGAGATACACAGGGTCCCCGTATACCTCTTTTTGCACTTGGCCTCAATAGGGACATTCCTCAGCACTACCTTAAAGCTTCCCTATGGTACCTGGTTTGGTAAGGCGCCTGAGGGAGAAAATCTAGAGGAGATAGAGGCCGAAGAACCTCCCTTGAATATGCTGATAGCCATGGGGCTCACTGCCTTTTTGTGCATCTTTACCGGTCTTTACCCAAGGGTCCTTTATGATATATTACCTTATGCAGTTGACTATCATCCCTATGCACCCTCCCATGTAGTAGTGAGCATGCAGCTACTATTGTTCACCGCCGCGGCATTTTGGCTGTCTATAGATAAACTCGGCGGTGAGGCCACTATCAGCTTGGACACAGACTGGTTCTACAGAAAACCAGGGATGCTTCTCCTTTGGCTCTTTAGTCATCCCCTGCAGGGCCTCAGGTTTGGGCTGCAGAGTCTCTTTACCAGAATGGTGACCAACGCTATAAGTCTAAGCAAAAACCCCATCTTAGTCCCCGAGATAGCAATAAGGTATATCCACCTGATGGTTATCAATAGGCTTTACCATGCCCTTGGACTGTATGAGGATAAACTGGATGAACTAAGGGAATTGCAATCCAGACTTGCTGCAATGAGGAAAATGACGTATGATAACGATGTCTACAGAAGACCGATAGGTCTTGGCGTGCTTCTGGCCTTAACCCTCCTGTTTGTCTATGGTCTGATCTATTTTATTGTATTGCGTTAGATCGTGAAAAAGGCCATGATTCTTTCTTTTGGAAGAACTATCTGGCAAGGTTTATCTGGCCCCTAAAGTCGGTTACCCTGCACACGGCGTAGGCTAATGATGGAAGTGATGCTTAAGAGGTTATTCTTGATATTGGCCATCGCATGTATCCTCCTTGGATTCTTCACCAAACATGAGCACACCATCTTCTTTTGGCACAAGGTACCCTCAATTGAAGCGCTATTTGGAGTTCTCGGAGCCCTTATTTTGATATTGGCCACGGGGAT
>JABXJZ010000410.1 GCA_013375335.1 Desulfobacterales bacterium | reverse complement strand
CAGGTAGTTTCGGATCGAGAGAGATCGATGGTTCTATCTCTTTTCTCGGTTGAAGCCTGCCATAACTGCATGCTACAATGCCGCTTTTCATGACGATCAAGTCTGGGTCGACGCCTCTCGCGCCTGTGGGCACGGGGTTGCTCCATCTCTCCCCATAATCGCTGGACCTAGATTGATACAAGGGTTCTCCGCTTCCTGTTCTCATCATGCATAAGATCTCACCGTTCTTCAAGAGGCCCATAACGGGCTCGCAGAAGCCTTCTGTTCCGACATTCGGGTTGTAAGCTATGGTGGATAGATACGACCAGCTCTGGCCGCGATCTGTCGATTTGACTACAAAGCTCCTGTATTTCTTCTCCCCTTTGAACTTTCCATACATGGACGCCAACAGGTCACCATTGTCCATCTCTATGATTGAACGGTAGATTCTAACATTGGCCAGCATCCTACCCATAGCAGGCATCGTCTCGATCGAACCCTTTGGCAGACGCAAGCGTGCATCATGTGGCCCGAGGAAGGTCTTACCGTTATCATCTGACTTCCAATAGGGCACCCGATACTCCTCATCGCCGACAACATGAACGTTGTTCGGGAGTTCAAGAACCATGCCATCTGAGAGTTGAGCGCATACGTGAGCGTCTCCGGCTACGGTTGTTGGGAAGTATAGGTAGCGATGGAAATACCAAGAGTTTCCGCCGTCTTGGGATCGAACCATAACGTGGTGAGGCTTAACTATGCTGTCGGGAAGAGCGTCAGCCATGATGCTAAAGACCAAGAGCAGGCTACCATCTCTCAACTTTCTTATAGAAGGATACCAGTGCCAGCTCCTGGACTTGCTGACGATCATCGGAGTGCCAACGGAGATCTTAAGCTCCTCGCCTGACATTTTATTCCACCTCTAAAGCAGCATCGAAGACCTTGTGTTTTCTGAATAGGGCCTTTATTTTCTCTAAGTTTTCTTTTCCGACTCTCCTCTGCGGCGGTAGTGGCGGACCGATCGGTCTCCCAACTGCCTCGAAGATGGCTTTAGTTATTGTTCCTTCGCCCACTCCTTGGAAGCCCATCTCTTCCGCGGAGCCGAGCACCTCTCGCCATGCGTGCAATCTCTTGTACTCCTGGTCGAACTTCTCGTATCTTCGGTCTTCTAAGAGATTAAGGAGATATAATTCTGCTTTCGGCGTGACATTTCCCAAGAGTGAGATGTATCCCTTCGCTCCTAGCTGGAAGGCTAGGGAAATAAGCGTACTGTTATCAATGAAGTTCAGTCTGCTCGAGAATTGTTTGAGCATGTTCACAAGATTTATCGGATCGAAGGACGTCCACTTGACACCTACAACGTTGTCGAGCTCTGCGAGTTTCTCCATAAGCCCAGGCTTAATCTCGTAATTCATCGCGCACCAAGGGGTGTTGTAGACCATTATCCCGATGTCAGCGTTATCATTGATCAACTTAAAGTGCGTATACACCTCCTCGTCCACGGGGGCCAAATAATGCGGCGGATTGACCTGCACAAAATCTACGCCTACGTCTTCAGCAGTCTTCGCCCTCCTCACAGCCTCCTTCGTGCAGCTCTGAAAGATCCCGGTCATCGTTGGAACCTTGTCATTTGCAGCGTCTACCAAGGCTTCCATGATCTTCTCATGCTCCTCCCTCGTCAAGAAATAGCCCTCGCCTAGTCCGCCGGCACCCATGAGGACTGCCTTGCTCTCGACTAGACCTTCGCTTACCAGCCAGGATACGTGCTCCTTGAACTTATCGTG
>JABXJZ010000098.1 GCA_013375335.1 Desulfobacterales bacterium | reverse complement strand
GATGACATTGATGGCCATATAGTTAGCCATGTAGATGTAATAGTTGGGGATCAGGAAGGGAAGGATGACCAGAAAGGCAATAAGCACCAAGAACCAGAATGAAAGTACCTTACTACCAAGGAGTTGAATATCCTCGTAATAATCCCTCTTCATGTCCATGGTGAGTATCTCTAAATCGTCTTTTCTCCTGCTTCGTAAACCCTCTTTTCAATGAAGATCCTGACCAGTTCTTTGTCCAGCCTACCATTCTTGGCCTCCTCCTGCAGTATAGCGAGGGAATTTATTGGATCAATACTCTTCTTGTATGGCCTATCCCCGGCTGTTAATGCCTCAAAGATATCTGCTACCGCAATTATCCTTGACTGAAGAGGAATATCCTCTTCTTTGACATGTCTTGGATAACCTGAGCCATCAAGCATCTCATGATGTCCGATGACAAAAACAGGAACTCTTTTGAGGTGCCTGGTAAATGGTATCTTATTGACTATGTTTTCGGTGTGATTCACATGTGATCTGATTTCCTCTATCTCGCCTTCTGTCAGGTTACCCTTTCTTACAGAGAGATTCTCAAACTCAAGATCAGTCAGATAGGGTCTTTTTTGTCCTTCAAGATCTACATACCGCTTCCGGTGAATTTCCTCTAAGCGTCTATGCCCTGATTCGGGAAGGGAAATGTCCGCATTAATCCTCTTGATAAACGCGAGTTCCTCATCAACTTGACTTAATCGATTCTCTAGCTCCCGATGTAATTCCTCGATCTCGGTTGAGCTCCCTTCTTTCCCTTGAGAGAGAGCCAATTCTTTTTTCTCGGCCTCAATAATCGCTGAAGCCTTGATATTTTCAAAGCGATTGATTAAGCTCCCCATCTCGGCGTCTGAAAGGCGGCTCATTTTATCAAGTACCCCCTCCCTGACACCAATCTTGCCGATATCGTGAAGCCATGCGGCGTAATTCAGCTCTTCAAGTTGATCAGGAGTAAAAGAAACGTTGGCATAAGGGCCCTCGTGTGTATCGTTGATGGCCTTAGCCAAGGCCATAGTATACCCTGCTACCATCTTAGAATGTCCAGCTGTAAAGGGGCTCCTTGCATCTATGGCCGAGACCGAATACTGAATAAGGGCCTCAAAGAGGGCCTTTATCTCCTTCAAAAGCTGTGCGTTCTTTATAGCTACAGCTGCCTGCGAGGCTAGGGATGAAACGAGGGATTCTATATTGAGGTCAAATGGAACAACTTCTCCATTGCTATCAGTTGAATTTATTAGTTGAAGAACACCGATTATTGTACCCTCTGTGTCTTTCATTGCTACATTAAGCATTGACTTTGTTCTGTATCTGTTTCGTATATCAAAGTCTCGATTGAACTCAAAATCAGCCCCGGCAGAAATGTTATAAACATCGGGGATATTGAGGGCTTCACCAGTGATGGCTACGTATCCGGCGATACTGTTTCTGGTGACAGGAATGGAGTACGGTTTAAACGTTTCAGGTTTTAGATCAGCCCTTTTCCGTAGGGTATCATTCTGGGCAACCTCGAAGTTGAGACAATTGCTATCCTCATCAACAAGATACAGGCTGCCTGCATCAGCATTGGTAAAGTGGCGGGTCTCCTTTACAATCAATTCCAATAAACGGCTGAGATTTGTTTCACCCGAGAGGGCAACCCCGATCTTATTCAACGCCTCAAGCCGTTCTCTCATATCTTGATACATGACAGCCTTTTCTTAGGGCAACGGGCTCGTAATCCTCATGTAGGATTTGAATATAATTTTTTGAATAACTTTTCAAGCTTAATTACCTCTTTTCCCTTGACTTATGTAGGGGCATTGGATAGGGGGTATACATGCTCGATGATCTCGAAAGAAGGATCATCCGCCACCTCCAGGGCGATCTTCCTTTAACATCCAAACCCTTTGCTGTTTTGGCGAGTAGGGTTGGAATAAGCGAGGAAGAGCTACTTGAGAGGATCAAATTGCAAAAGGAGGAAGGCGTGCTCAGACGCCTCGGGGCTAACCTCAATCCTCAATTGGCTGGGTTCAGGGCAAATGCCCTAATTGCCTGGAATGTACCTGATGATAGAATGGACGAAATAGGTCCTTTAATGGCTTCCTTTAGAGAGGTCAGCCATTGCTACGAGCGCAGAACCCAGGGGAAATGGAAGTATAATCTGTTCACTATGATCCACGGTAAGAGCAGAGAAGATTGTCAGGGGATTGTCAGAGGAATTGCTGAGAATACGGGAATACAGGATTATGTTTCGCTTGTAACTCTTAAGGAGTACAAGAAGACTAGTCCTGAATATTTTTGATAATTCAAAGGCCCTTCTAATGAGGGGCCAACCCATATGAATGACAGATCCAGAGAGCTTTTTCTGAAGTCCCAAGAGGTTATCCCGGGGGGTGTGAATAGCCCGGTAAGGGCTGGCCGGGCTGTGGGTGTTGATCCGCTTTTTATCGAGAGGGCAGATGGCTGTTATCTATGGGGTGCTGATGGCAAAAGATATATTGATTATGTCGGTTCTTGGGGACCGATGATACTGGGACATAGGCCTCCAGAGGTAATTCAGGCAGTTAGGGAAGCGCTGGAGAATGGAACCAGCTATGGTGCCCCCACCGAATTGGAACTTAATCTGGCCAAGATGATCGTCGAAGCTGTTCCTTCAATTGAGATGCTAAGGATGGTCAACTCTGGCACAGAGGCTACTATGAGTGCTATTCGTTTGGCTAGGGGATTCACTGGTAGGAATATGATTATCAAGTTCGACGGGTGCTATCATGGCCACAGTGATAGTTGCCTGGTCAGTGCTGGTTCAGGACTGGCTACCTTTGGCATCCCTGGCAGCCCCGGAGTCCCTGAAGATTTGGCAAGGCTTACTATTTCGCTCCCATTTAATGATTTGGAGGCAGTAGAGGTAACGGTTGGAAGATTTGGCGACCGGATAGCAGCTATCATCATAGAGCCCATTGCTGGGAACATGGGTGTTGTGTTACCAAAGAGGGGATTTCTTGACGGCTTAAGAGAGATCACGAGGGAAAATGGTATCCTTCTCATATTCGATGAAGTTATAACGGGATTCAGGGTAAGCCCAGGAGGGGCACAGGAGCTTTATAATATCATGCCCGATCTTACGTGCCTAGGTAAGATAATCGGTGGCGGCTTTCCAGTGGGGGCCTATGGAGGGAGGAGGGATGTGATGTCCCAAATCGCCCCTGTTGGCGACGTCTATCAGGCAGGTACCCTCTCAGGAAATCCTTTGGCCATGGCCGCAGGGGTGGCAACGCTCACAATCCTAAAGAATAGGGAAATCTATGCAAGGCTAGAGGAAAAATCGAGGTTCCTTTTTTCCGGCTTCGTTGATGCAGCTAGGACAGCAGGGGTGGATATCACTATCAATAGGGTAGGATCTATGGGTGCTGTCTTTTTCGGGGAGAACCCAATTGTTGATTTCGACTCAGTCAAGCAGACTGAGACATCAAAGTACACATCGTTCTATAGAGAGATGTTGGCCCGGAGGATCTATTTGGCCCCCTCTCCCTTCGAGGCCGCGTTTGTTTCCTTGGCCCATACCGAGGAGATAATGAAAAAAACAATTGACTCTGCCCTTAACAGCTTCAAAAAGCTCTAAGGCCTCCCCTGACCAGCCTCCTTTAAGTTCAGATATTCTTCTTTCCAGACCCAGTCAGCAAGAGGCGCATAGGCCTTTGCATAGTTATCCATATATTTGTAACGAAATGTATAGATCTCCTCTGCGCCAGGGTGTGTAAAGTAGCAGCGGTTCCTTTTTATGACATCCCTCATAACATCGGGGTTATCAATAATCATGCATGGCCTCAGATGGTTAGGATTGTGTGGCTGTCTGCCCCTTATGTCCCTGAATAGCTGACTATTGAGGGCCTGAGCCAATGACGTATTCCTGATATTATCAGAGGCGATATGGGTATACACGCACGGCTCCACATCACCCTTGGCGTTTATGTGAAAGTACCTTCTCCCGCCAGCAATACATCCATTGACATATGGTCCATCATTCCAAAAATCAAGGACGAACAGGGGCTTCGTGTTTCTGATTGCCAGAACCCTGCGTCTGAGGTGGTCTCTTTGTTCTGGGGTTACCATGAGAGAGAAATCTGCCATTCCGTTCACCGGGATATAAAGGAAGTACATCTGTGCAAAAGAGCCCAAGGCAATCATCTTGTCAATGAATTCGTCGGAGCTGACAGCCTCGACATTTTGTCTTGTCACTGTAGCTGATGTACCAATAGTTATTCTGGCCTTATTTAGATATTCGAAGGCCCGCATAATCTTCTTGTAAACTCCCTTGCCCCGCCAGCTATCAGTTTCTTCCTGGCCACCTTCAATGCTCAAGACCACCGCAACATTACCGTAATCAGCAAACCTTTGGGCATTCTCCTGGGTGAGTAGGGTGCCATTGGTGTAGATCTGGAAGAAGATGCCTGGGTGCCCCTCGATGAGGTCGAAGAGATGTGGATAAACCATTGGCTCTCCCCCAAGCATTGTTACGAAATAGATCCCTAATTCCTCACACTCCTTTAATATCCTTTCGGCCAGTTCCAAGGGAAGCTCGTGATCCAACCCGTATCCCAGGGTGTAACATCCCTTGCAGCGCAAATTGCACTTCAGGGTCGGGCTCAGAATGAGTATGAAAGGTGGGCGGAATCCAAGGGTCTTTTCCCAGTAATCCCTTTTTCTTCCACCTAGAAACCATGCGTTAAGAAAGAGGCTTTGGAAGATTCGGCGTCTGTTGTGTTCTGAAAGCGTGTTAAAGACCCTGTAGAACAGTTCCCTTGCAGGGTGATCTTCCTGTGTGAGGAACTCCCTTATATGTTTGATGGCCCCGTTGATCTCAGGATCCTTTGTCAACTTTTCACCCCAGTAGGTCAAGCTCACAAATCTATCAACCGAGGCCTTGCTCAAGAGGCCAATTATCTTATTTATGGCATAATAGGTGCCTCGATCCCTTAGGTTTTCTATGGGTTCCATCATCTCCCTCCTTTCCCCCTACCTCCCAACGGAACTCCTGCAGAGGTGTGTCAGACAGGAACTGAATTTGTACTGTCAGAAAGAGCAACGATACGCACCTATAGCACTCAAAAGACATTTAATCAATAAAAAATAGTATCAAACGGCGCTGCACGCTCAGAATGTCCCTTATTCTATTGTTTTGTTTGCAAAAAAGGTTTATCCTGCTTGAGGTTTATTAATGGGGTTACTATTTGTTACTTTGCAACTAAGGAACTCTTCGGATGGGTTGTCCGTGTTCCAATCAGGTAGGAGCGTAAGGGAACTCCTCGAGGAAAACGCGATTAAGGCGTCGGCCCCGTGTAGGATTGACTCTGGAGGCACATGGGATATTAAGGCACTGGCCCTTCCTCTGGAGGGGGTGGTACCTATAACGGTCAATCTGGCCATAGGCTTAAGAACCTATGTTACTCTGTTGCCTTATAGATCAGGGTGGGTCAAGATCTCTTCTGATGACTTTCATGCCCGAGAGGCCTACCCATTTGGTGAAGCGCCGTTTGATTCCCAATTTGGTCTTTTTTTTGCTATTGCCTCCTTCTTTCAGTTCCATGGGCTGGAGATTGTAATAAGCTCAATGTCACCGGCGAGGGCTGGCCTTGGAGGATCAAGCACGGCAGCTGTAGCCGCTATAAAGGCGTTCTGCTTGGTTAAGAATCTGT
>JABXJZ010000097.1 GCA_013375335.1 Desulfobacterales bacterium | reverse complement strand
GAACCAGGACGAGGACCGTCACCAAGAGAGCTACCCATTCCCTCTTCTTCGCAAAGCCCTTCTTGACAATGATTACTATGTGCTATCCTCAGCAAGAGTCATTCTACAGGGCAGGTTGGTAACATGGCCAATTCCCTGGGCTGCTCATCCTCATGCCAGGTCAGAGCCCTGATCTTAACCCCACTCGCAAACTCGCTCGATACCCAAAATACCACTCCATTTGCGGTATTTTCCCTGGTTTCCAGGATTATGATTTTGCCGAGGATAGTGGGGGGCAAGGCGACTGTCTCTTCGCTTCGGGGATCCGGAACGGATTCTCTTTCCTCTATAGCCTCAAATATCTGACCTCTTCTCACCCCCATATTGTGGCCTGCATCAATATAGACGACGGAGTGTAGTCCAAGTAGCCTTAAGTTGTCTTTTGAGGCCACGATATGGGCTGTAAGAGTATCCGGGCACGGGACAGGGAGCATACAGGAAGAAACTGGCTCGTGAGGTATAAGGAGGTCATCTCTGTAGATTGCCCTGAATGATTGATCTATTTTGGCCACATAGTAATCCTCTTGGGGCTTGTCAATCTCCAGTATCCCCTTAAAGGAATGGATGTACCCGAATTCTTCCCCAGTCAAGGGGTGGTTAACGGGATTTGAGATATTGTATACGGTAAATAGGTCTCCGGGCTTAATATCCTCCTTGTACATCATCACATATACTATATCGGCTTTTGCGAGTTGTATCCTCTTGGCCTTAGCCTCAAAAACCCTGCCCCATGGCTCAATCCTTTCTTGCCGAATAAAGCCCAGGGCTCTTATATCGGTAAGGCTTGACACATCTATTCCCATTAATTTCTTCAAGGGTCGTTTTTTTACCTCAACGATCTTTTTGGCACGTTGTGCCCTTTTTCGTTTTATTTCTTCGTACTCCAGGAGTGTGATGACATCGCCGGGATGGAGCCAGTGGGGATTGGTGATAAACTTATTCATTTCCCACAGCTCCGGCCAGACGTAAGGATCACCATAATATCGCTCACAGATCGACCAAAGGGTATCACCCCTTTTTACTACATGGGTAAGCTTTTCGCCTGCTGATGAAGGTGAAGATAGGCTTAGAAAGAGAGCCAAAGATAGAAAAAGAACGAGATATGGATATGTAACCCTAGATTTCAACTGTCTCCTCCTTAGTAAAGGTTGATTTTTAAAGAGCAACCTACAGATATAATTACGATTTTTTTCATACAGTTGTCAAGAGCTTTTCCCGACGTCAGCTGAGATGTTAGCTATTTCCCCATGACCTCTTACTGGCAGTGAAAAAAAGTGTTGAGAGAAATTTGGTTTTGTGTATTATTTGCCAAACATTTCGCGTTATTTTTGAGAGGGAGGGTTTACGCACAATGACTAAGAGATCATACTTTGGCCTCCATCTTATACTGGATTTATCTGAGTGCGATCGAAAAAGGATCAAGGACCTTGATTTCATCTTTAACTTCCTCAACACCATTCCCGATAAGATTGGGATGGTCAAGATTACGCAGCCGTATGTATTTCCGTATAGTGGTCTTGTCCCTGAAGACAAGGGAATAACTGGATTTGTCGTCATAGCTGAAAGTCACTTATCAATCCATACCTTTGTAGAAAAGGCCTATGCCTTTGTGGATCTTTTCTCGTGTAAACCATTTGATACGGATACTGCCAGAGATCTCATCATTGAGGCCTTTGTCTCTAAGAGGCCAGAGGTTCACGTAATTGAAAGGGGAGCAGGTTACCCAAGAAACCTCCATATAGCTCATGCCGCACCATGAATGGTATACCCTTCGGAGGAGAGGCCTCTCATTGGACAGATTATAAGTCCGCCAAAATCATAGTATTCCCCATCCCATATGATGATACTGCCACCTGGCAAAAAGGTGCAGCCCTCGGTCCGGAGGCCATAATGGAGGCCTCAGCACACGTAGAATTATACGATATTGAGACGGATAGCGAGGTCCATGTGCAGGGGATACACACCTTTCAGTTGCCCCATCTTCCAGGATCTCCTGAGGGGCTGGCGCGGATTATGAGGCAAAATGTTGCTTCCTTTATCAAGGACGGCAAATTCCCTGTTCTGCTGGGAGGTAATCATTCAATAACCCCAGGGGCTGTACAGGGGATCAAGGATTATTTTTCGGATCTTACAGTTCTGCAACTTGATGCACATGCCGATCTCAGGGACTCCTACAATGGGTCTATGTTTAGCCATGCCTGTGTAATGGCACGGGTGAAGGAAGTCTCTCCGGCGGTACAGGTAGGCATAAGGTCTATGGGCAGGGAAGAACTCAATGGATTGGATACATCAAGGGTTTTTTTCGCCAGGGATATCCTCTCAGAACAGGGTTGGATGGAGAGGGTAGTTGAGCTTCTATCTTTCAATGTCTATGTAACTATTGACCTGGACGTATTTGATCCTTCCATAATCCCATCCACAGGGACTCCAGAGCCAGGAGGGCTTGACTGGTATCAAATTACGGGGCTATTAAGAAAGGTGGCCCAGGAAAGGCATGTTGTCGGCTTTGACGTGGTCGAGCTTATGCCCAATCAATACAATAAGGCACCTGATTTCATCGCCGCTAGACTGGTCTTTCAATTCCTAAGCTATATCTTTAAAGGTCGGGCAATGTCCGTTGAGAGGTGACAATTGTTCGCTGGGCACGTGAGTCAGTTCAAATGGATAAGAAATCGCTGCTAAGGGATACCATTGAGCATATCGATATCCGATCATTCGATGCGAGACCCATAATTGAGGCATACGGCAGGATGGCGTTCCAGGCCAGAAACCTCCACAATGCATCGCATATCTTCAACAGGATGCTAAGAGATGAATCCTGCTCTATCATCCTCACTCTTGCAGGCTCGCTCTTTAGTGCGGGATTAAAGAGTGCCGTGGCAGATTTGATCAGATACAACATGGTGGATGTTATTATCGCTACCGGGGCGCTTATTGTAGACCAGGACTTCTTTGAAGCCCTGGGATTCCGCCACTATGTAGGTGATGCTGAAGCAGATGACCGTCACCTACGGGAACTCCACATTGATAGGATATACGATACATACATTAACGAGGACGAGTTGAGGGAATGTGACCTCACGGTTGCAAGGATTGCTGATGGCTTGCCGAGAAGATCTTACTCGTCGAGAGAATTTATAAATGAGATGGCGGCCTATCTTGAGAAACATTACCCAGACGCGAATTCCGTTGTCCTCGAGAGCTACCGACATGATGTTCCAATCTTTGTTCCTGCCTTTTCGGACTCGAGCGCGGGATTTGGCCTTGTGTTGCATCAGAAGCAGAACCCAGAGGGGTATGTGGCCATTGATTCTGTCAGGGACTTCAGGGAACTGACGGAGATCAAGATTGCCTCCCAACAGACAGGCCTCTTTATGGTAGGCGGAGGGGTACCAAAGAACTTTGCACAGGATGTGGTAGTGGCTGCAGATGTTTTGGGCACTGAAAGGCGTATTCACAAGTATGCGGTACAGATTACTGTTGCCGACGAAAGAGATGGAGGCCTTTCAGGTTCAACCCTCAAAGAGGCATGCTCATGGGGTAAGGTTGACACAGGGTTTGAGCAGATGGTGTGGGCTGAGGCAACCCTTGCGGTACCTCTCATGGTCTCAGATGCCTATCACAGGGGAAGCTGGAAGGGTAGGCCGAGGAAGGGATATCAGAAGTTATTTCCTTGCTAATTCACCCGACAACAATGAAAGTAAGAGAGCGCCTCTCGATTTGTTCTACCTCTCCTGTGTTGGAAGCTGCAGGAAGGGGGTTTCAGGCCGGAAGTAGTCCGGCGATGAACCTAGTCGAGGTTTTTCAAATGGGTTCTAATCTGTTCGAGGACTGAATCAAGTGCTGCGGCTAACTCGCGTAGGTAGATTTCCTCAACCCATTTCCTCTTTTCCTTCTTGGTAAGATTCTCTCGTGGCCACTCGTTTTCTTCATCTGCTCTTCTGATGCGCCAAGCGATAAGCCCTTCTATGTCCAGTTCGTCTCTGATGCCCGGGTAATAGATATTGAAACCCAGAAACTCCGCTTCTTCGTCTATCATCTAAGGCCTCCCCTTCGGGCTACGGTGGTTCGAAAAGCTTATGACGCCAAAAATGCAACCCCACCTCTAGATACGAGAAGCGGGGATGCAGCGATGGTCAGGCTCCCTGCGCTACAGGTAGCGCTTCGGTATCTCGGCCCCGGCCACGGGGTTCAACTTGCCGAGCTTGCACATCTGGTACACATTGATTCGAAAGTCAGGACATGCGCTGACAAGACAATACGCGTCCTTCGGTGCGAAGCCGTATTCGGTGATCAGCCAGTCTATGAGGTTGATGGTTGCCGTTTCCACGGCTACTTCCAATGGACGATAGGCATATACTGAGACGATCGTAGCCGGCTTTTCGATCCGCATCCACGGGATCGATTTACCCTTGATGAGGTCCAACTTCAAACGGACTGTGGCCTTGGTCTCGGCGGCCGTTCCGGTGAACTCGGTGTCTCCCTGGCTGGCATGCACGTCACCGAGATAGAACAGCGCGCCTTGGTGGAAGATGGGTAGGTAAATGCGGTTGCCCGGTGCCACATCCCGACAGTCTAGATTGCCGCCCCATTCCCCCTGTCCGTCGAAGCTGGTAGTCACCTCCCGGTCAGGTGCCACTCCCAGCGTACCGATAAATGGCGTTATGGGCCATGAGATACGCTCGTTGAAATGCAGGCTGCCATCCCGGGTGGTCCCGCTTGACCCAGGTGTGTGCCGGAAGATCATGGTCGTGTAGTCGTCTGAGAGCTCAGGCCATCGCGTCGATTCTCCAAGGGGTCCCCGCGATGGACCGATTGCGATCCACGAGTAATCATCGACCAGGATATCCTCCACTGTGATCACCAAGGTGCCTCCGCGCTCTGCCCCCTCTAGCCACACAGGACCACCTATGGGATTGGCCAAGGGCGGGTGCCGATCGAAGCCGGGTCGAAGAGCGGGGATCGCCTTGTCAGCCGAAGATTTGAAGTAGCCGGTGCTGGCATCGTGTGCCTCGATATCGAAACTCTCCCCGCACTCCACTCGTATAAGGGGTTCATCTCGCCAGTCGAAGGCGTATTTGCGAGCCTGCTCTCGCGTGATCCTCTGCATATCCTTTTCCTTCTACCTTCGAAAGCACCCGCTTCCTTTATCCCCTCGGGCTTTTATACTTGTCCTTCATTAACCAAAGTATAGCCAGTCCTATCCACCACAGGATGCCAAGGGCTATGCCAATACTCCTGCTATACCCCTTACTTACCGCATACCAGCCCATACCCCAGGCCGTTAAGCAAATCGCTGCAAAGGTCGGCCAAACTTTTCCGGTAAAGCCGGGCGGACCCACGAAAAGGCTGCCAAATATGAGAATGATTACGCTGAAAAATATGTAGAGAGAAGCCTTCATCCGGCACTCCCTTATTTCCGTTGGAGTAAGGGCATGTGGTATGTGTTCATTCTGTATCAGAGTCATACGACCTATGGTGTCTCTCAATTATCGCAGTAAGGCACTTCCCCTTGAGGACTGGGGTTTGCCCATTCAAGTTACTATCACCCTCAACCTAGGATTGCACCACACTAGGCCTGCAATATCCTTATCCCGATAATTTCAAAGCATCGGGGTGACCCACAAGCATAGCTAATTCTTTTTTTGGTTTCTTACAAGGAGTGCCGGAATAAGAGGAGATAAGTGATTCTG
>JABXJZ010000409.1 GCA_013375335.1 Desulfobacterales bacterium | reverse complement strand
GTGGTTATTGAGAGCATGGGGCTAGGACTCCTCCGTTCTGGAATGGTGGAGAGGGGGAATCATTATTGTAGAGGGCCTCAAGATCAGGAATTCGTGGCTGAAGCACAAAAGGGAGGATTATGGAGACAATTATCAAGATAATGCCCTGTCTTGACATGAAAGAGGGGAGGGTAGTCAAGGGAATCCATTTTGTTGACCTGAAGGATGCTGGAGATCCGGTAGAGAATGCGTCCTTGTATGAAAGAGAAGGAGCAGATGAGCTCGCCATGTTGGATATAGCGGCTACAGTGGAGAACCGAAAGACCCGGCTCGAATGGGTGAGAACTGTATCATCGGTTATTGATATCCCCCTTACCGTGGGAGGGGGGATCTCTACCCTGAGGGATATTGAGCTGGTCATGGGAGCAGGAGCGGATAAGACCTCTATGAATAGTGCGGCGGTGAGAGATCCGAGTCTCGTGAGGGATGCAGCGAAAGGATTCGGATCGGACAGGATCATCATCGCCATAGATGCGAGAAGTAACAAGGAGATGCCTTCTGGCTTTGAGTTAGTGGTTTCAGGTGGGACAAGACCGGTTGGTAAAGATGCTATTGAATGGGCTAAGAGGTGTGAGGAGCTCGGTGCAGGCTCGATCCTTCCGACCAGCATGGATGGAGATGGAACCATGGCGGGCTACCACCTGAAGTTTACAAAGGCCATTTCAGATGCGGTTGACGTGCCGGTAGTTGCCTCAGGTGGTGCTGGTAAGTTGGAACATTTCTATGACGGGGTAGTTTTGGGGGGAGCCCTGATTTTGCTGGCCGCCTCTGTGTTTCACTACCAGATCTTGAGCATTAGACAGGTGAAAGAGTATCTCAGAGACAGGGGATTAAATGTGCGTCTACAATAAGGAGACACTAAAGGGAGGAGGTAACTTTAAATGAAAAATGAGCGCGCTCACAGAACGATAAAAATTCTCATCTGCATGGCCCTGGCCGGTAGCCTTCTTTTCGGCATAGGGGTTGCCAGGGATGTCTCGGCGCAGACAGGTATCCCTGATAGTTTTGCAGAGTTGGTAGCTAAAGAGGGCCATGTTGCCGTCAACATCAGCAGTACAAAGGTGGTTAAGGGATTTAGGAGATCATTTCCGTTTCCGGGTAGGGAATTTAGGGATTTCTTTGGGGAGGACTTCTTCCGGCGCTTCTTTGGTGAGATACCTGAACGCGAGTTGAGACAGAGAAGCCTTGGATCAGGTGTAGTTGTCAGCGAGGACGGCTATATTGTGACCAATAACCATGTGGTTGCGGATGCAGAGGAAATCGTGGTCACATTTTCTGAGAACGAGCGATACGAGGCGAAGATAATTGGGCGTGACCCCAAGACAGATCTTGCCCTGATAAAGATTCAGGTCGATAAGCCAATCCGGGCTGCCAGGCTCGGGGATTCAGATAAACTGAGGGTAGGAGACTGGGTTGTGGCCATAGGAAATCCCTTTGGTCTTGGGAATACCTTAACTGCTGGAGTTGTAAGTGCAAAGGGGCGGGTAATAGGTGCAGGCCCCTATGATAACTTCATCCAGACCGACGCATCCATAAACCCCGGAAATTCAGGTGGACCCCTATTCAACCTCGACGGGGAGGTTATAGGTATCAACACAGCAATCTTCACCCAGAGTGGGGGAAATATAGGTATAGGCTTTGCGATACCCATTAACATGGCCAAATCCGTTATGTCCCAGCTCAAGGAAAAGGGGAGGGTCGTCAGGGGGTGGCTGGGAGTGGTAATTCAAACAGTTA
>JABXJZ010000096.1 GCA_013375335.1 Desulfobacterales bacterium | reverse complement strand
TGTTCAATCGATTTGTGGCGCTTTTTATTCTTCCATCTTTTGTTTTTCTGGGATTCGGATTGGAAAAGGTATTGCTCTTTTTTAAATCTAGGTTCAATCTCAAGGAATCAATTGCTTTTGCCCTGGTATGCTTGCTCATCTTAGTCTTTGCCTTGCCAAAAAACCTAAAGCCCAGAGAGACAGACAAGCTCGTTTTCAAAAGAATAGGCGAGCTTATCGCTGAGAGAGAGGGGAACGATCGAGAGATAATGGTGGCGACGTCTCAGCACTCTATTCGTTGGATCTCCTTTTATGCAAACGCTAACTTCCAAGGCGCTCCCTGCCCTGAGAAAAACTGTGATCTCGAGGGTATGGTAGGGAATAGCTATGAGGAATTTGTCGAAAATCTTAGAAGACGAGGGATAAGATATTTCCTCTGGGAGGAAAATCACTGGCCGAAACTGAGCGCTCAGTACATAAGCAGTCAAAATCCCGGAGATTTTGTCCGGGTTGGAGAGTGGAGCCATGCTGACACGGGAAAGTTGATCCTTTTCAGGGTGATATGATGAGGTAACTACATTTGGTCATTGCCCCAGCAAGGAAATGATGACGAATTGGCAGCAAAGGGAGATCTATTTTGATCGGCACTGTTTTGAATACCTTACTCTGATAAGGAACAATGACACTTAAAAAATTTCGGCAACTCCTATAATGGCAAAACTTAAAAATATTTTTTTCTTTCTCGTCATGTTATGTTTGGGAATGAGTTGTGGTTTTCAAATAGGAACAGCGGCTATTTTAATTTGTAGAGACCCAGAAACCGAGACTTCGTCGAAAATGAGAACAGCTTATGCATTGTCCAACCTTGTAGAGATTGTAAAGGGAGGATACTTATGGGGATGTTTAGAATCGATGTGACAGTTTCAAACCCGAAGGATCTTGGCCGTTCGTTCATGGAGAAGTTCTGGGTGGATACCGCTGCTCTATATACTTTTGTGCCGGAAGATCATCTGGAAGCTATAGGTATTGAGCCTATACACAGCCGTGACTTAATCCTCGACGACGGGAGGCGAGAACGGCGACTCTTAGGGGAGGCTTTGTTATCGATTCAGGGAATTGATGGACGAATAACCTGTCCGGTAATCTTTGCCCCCAAGGGATCTTTGTATCTTTTGGGCGTAACTGCCCTAGAGAACTTTGGTGTAGAAGTAGACCCTATCGGAAAAACCTTGAAGCCGATTTTTGCAATAATTGGCGGCTGTACCTCTTCAACGCTTGGTGGCGAGTAAGTATGGCAGAAGATCGGGAGATGCGCAGGTCTTTTCGGTAAAGCCTTGGGTCGAGGCTTGAACAATTAAATTGCGTTGACAAGATAGGACGAAATTCCTACCATGCTCTGACATGGTTAATAATGAAAGGAGGAGGAAATGAGAAAGAGAATTTTGAAGATGGCCGCATGTCTTGCGGTCATCAGTATTTTGATGGTTCCAGTTCATATGCTGGCTCAGGAAAAGATCAACTTGAATACGGCAACCCTGGAGGAACTGACCCAACTCAAAAGGATAGGCCCGGTCTATGCACAAAGAATTATCGACTACAGGGAGACCTATGGCCCATTTGAAAAGATAGAAGATATAATGAAGGTTAAAGGGATCGGACCTAAGACCTTCGATGCCAACAAGGATATCATAACGGTGGAGTAGTCCGGTCTGTGGTCTTAGCGCCTTTCTTCTGGCCTTCTCTCTGGAGTACCTGTGCTCGTCAGCTTCTGAGAGGTGAACCTGTACTATTTTAACCGCAGGTGGTTAGCAGTCTACGGATATCTCCTCGTTGTCCTGATCGCAACACCATGGCTTCCGCTGTTGATTGAGTGGACCTCTTCCAAGTGGTCAGAAGCATTGATCTCCCGTCTCGTGTTAGGTGTCGAGGTTTCTATAGGCGTCCTGTTGATAATTTCAGCAGGTGCTATCTTTTTCTTCAATGCCCGGAAATTCCCTTCTTTTGCCCTCATAATAGGAGGGTTCCTAGCATTTGCGTGGGTGTTCTATCTTGTTATTCCAAATCCTTATGAACTTACCCACCTGCCCGAGTATGCGATCTTGGGTGCACTTGTACTCCATGCCCTAAAAGGAGATGTGGAAGGGAGCGAAAAGGTTGCCGAAAGGTCTCTTTACTTTCGATCCGCCGTGATAACTGGCGTGGTTGGTACAATAGATGAGCTCTACCAGGGTCTTTTGCCTCTGCGGTATTTTGCCTGGTATGATGTCTTTCTGAATGGGGTAGGGGGCCTTTTGGGATTGACCCTTCTCTGGGGAATCAGCAGGGAGTGAGACAGGATGAATTGGGAGGTGATAAGGGGTGATCATTATACCGGCAGTAGATATCAAAGGAGGTAAGTGCGTAAGGTTGGAGCAGGGCTTAATGAACAAGGAGACGATATTCTCCGATCACCCAGAGGAGATGGCTCTACAGTGGGAAAGAAAGGGAGCAGACAGACTGCATCTTGTTGATCTTGATGGGGCCCTTCGTGGAAGACCGTCTAATCAGGAAGCTATAGAAAAGGTGGTACATGCGGTTTCAGTCCCGGTGCAATTAGGTGGCGGTATTCGAGAATTAGGTACGATTGAAGAGTATATAAATCTCGGTGTCGACCGGGTGATTGTTGGTACAACAGCTTACAAAAATCCGGAATTAGTAGAGACGGCATGTAAGAGGTATCCGGGCAGGATCCTCATATCCATTGATGCAAGGGACAATTATGTGTCTGTCGAGGGTTGGACTGAGGGTACGGGTATTATGGCTATTGATCTGGCAAGGGGGTTTGAAGATATCGGGGTCAGTTCTATTATCTATACGGACATAAGGAGGGACGGGATGCAGACAGGCCCTGATGTAGATGCTATAAGGAAGTTCGCAAAAGCTATCAGTGTACCAGTTATAGCAGCGGGAGGGATATCATCACTTAAGGATATAGGAGATCTGTTGCCATTGGAAGAGGACGGAGTAAGGGGGGTAATAATAGGAAGGGCGCTTTACGATGGATCACTTAAATTAGAGGCAGTTTATGATATGCTACATAAAAGAGGGGGCTAGAAAAAATCGCGGCTGGGTGGTTGACATTTTTTCAAATAAGTCCTACTATAAACGTTTAAAGTTTGGAGGCGAGGCCCCTATGAGCTTGTATGATGACATCGTTGTCGACTTCAAGAAGTCACTGAAAGATCAGGAGAAGGAAACGCTTTCCGTATTAAGGGGGCTTAAGACCGCGATTAAGAATAAGCAGGTCGAATTACGTGAGCAACCTACCGATGATCAGATCAGGGGGATAATATCATCGGAGATAAAGAAAAGGAAGGAGGCAATAGAGAAATTCGGCCTGGGTTCACGTCAGGATCTTGTCGAAAAAGAGGAAAAGGAGTTGGAGATCTTATCCAGCTACTTGCCGCCTCAGCTTTCAACCGAAGAGATCAAGGGAATACTGACTGAGGCAATTGAGGAAATCTCGGCCACGAGCCCAAAAGACCTGGGCAGGGTTATGAAATCCGTGATGCCTAAGTTGGCTGGGAGGGCTGATGGCCGGGAAGTTAATAGGATAGCCCGAGAACTGTTGAGTTAGGGACATAGGGTTTCATCCTTCAAAACCCGCATGCGAGAGCACTCACTTACGGTACTTGAATACTACCGGCTGCTCGATATCTTATCCAGTTATGCTGCTTCTCCCTTAGGTCGTTCAGACTGCTTCTCACTCAAGCCGCTGAGAGAACCGGAATTAATCAAGGCTGAGCAGAGGCTCGTTTCAGAGATGAAGGAGCTTGTGCACGTAAAGGGCTTTTTGTCCCTATCGAGCCTGACTGATCTGAGGCTAGTTTTGAGGAAAGCTGGCAAAAAGGGGGCTTGCCTCGAACCCAAGCAGCTCTTATCCGTTCAGAATTTGATAACAATATCAAACCAGGCAAAGCACTGGGTATGTGGGGCAAGGGACCTGTGCCCTTCCTTGGCGGAATTACTTAGTGGTGTCCCGGCATGCCATGATCTCGCCAGCGAGATTGGAAGGTCAATAACCGAAGACGGGGGGATATCTGATCGTGCGAGCCCATTGCTGTCTTCTCTGAGATCCCAGAGGATCGAGGCAAGAAGGGCAGTGGAGAAAAGGCTCAATGATATCTTAAGGATGCCTGAGCTGAGCCGTGAGGGCCTCGTTTCGGTAAGGGATGGGCGCTATGTCGTTTCCATTAAGGCTGATGAGAAAAAGGCTATTACGGGGATTGTCCATGGTTATTCCAGAAGCCACTCCACATACTTTGTGGAACCAATGGTAGTGGTGGAGGAAAACAACCGTTTGGTTGAATTGACGGAGAGGGAGAGGGAGGAGGAGAGAAGGGTATTAGAACGGCTTACAGGCCTTGTTTCGGATTTTTCATCAGAGCTCCGTACTTCACTGGAGATCATGGGAAGGGTTGATGGCATCTTTGCCAGGGCGGAATTCAGTAAGGCGATAAACGGAATAAACCCCATCTTTAGCCCTGAAAAGACCGTTTATCTGCTGGATGCCGTGAACCCTATTCTGCTCTCCCTCTATCTTAAGGCCGGTAAAGGGGATAGGGCAGAACAGAGGGAAAGGGTAGTCCCTATTGACGTCAGAATCGATGCTGATAAGAGCATCCTCGTAATCTCAGGCCCAAACAGGGGCGGAAAGACCGTGGCATTAAAGACAATTGGACTATTAGCCCTCATGTGTCAGGCTGGCATGCATATCCCTGCGAGGGAGGGCAGCAGGCTCAGTGTTTTTGATAACATCCTGGCCGAGATCGGAGATGACCAGGATATAGCCGCCGGTTTAAGCACATTCTCCGCCCGCCTGGAACACTTAAAGGGGATTGTAAATCGAGCAGGAGAGAATTCCCTGGTAATCCTTGATGAGCTCGGGACAGGTACAGATCCGGATGAGGGTACCTCACTGGCCATGGCCGTTCTGGACTATCTTTCGGATAAGGGCTCCCTGATGGCGGTCTCGACTCACTATCAGAGATTAAAGAGATATAGCCTGGTCAACAAACGGGCCCAGAATGCCTCTGTGGAGTTTGACTACGAGAAGGCAAGGCCTACATTTAAATTGCGGACAGGGTTGCCAGGCGTAAGTCATGCCATTGAGATAGCCCGGGATGCAGGGATTAGACCCGAGATAATTGATAAGGCTGCTGCTTATCTGGGAAAAGATAGGGGAAAACCCGATTTAGTAATGGAAGAACTTGCCAGGCTAATGGAGGAAGTGAAAGAGGAGAAAGAGGCTGTTACCCATGCCAGAGGAGAATACGAGCTGTCGAAGAAGCGGTTGGAGGAAGAAACCAAGAGATTGACTGGACAGTTAAATGAGATGCTGATTCAAAAGGAAAAGGGGGCAGAGCGAATCTTATTCGAGGCAAAGAGGGAGTTTGGTGAAGCCATAGAATATCTTAAGGAAAAGGGACCCGCTGGTCAGTTCGAGGCAACCCAGAGATACACGCAGGCAAAAGGCGAGCTAACGGACGCCATAGCAGGCCTCAAGGAGGAAGAGAGGTCGGTCCATCCCACTCCCTTTACTATTGGACAGGAGGTTTTTCATAGGAAATCCAATAAGCGAGGCGTGGTTGTAGGTATTGATGAGGGCTCCTCAAGGGCACAGATCCTATCGGGAAATGTGAAGCTGACCGTTGCTTCATCCGAGCTCCTCCCGGAGTCAGAGGCACCTTTGCAACAGAAAGAGGGTAAGGAAGTGGAAAAACACTGGTCTGTTT
>JABXJZ010000408.1 GCA_013375335.1 Desulfobacterales bacterium | reverse complement strand
AGGCCGAAAAGAAAGGAATAGACGTTGAGGTCGGAGATTTTCCTTATACGATAAATGGATTAGCCATGGCCTGCAATGAGATGGCCGGTGCAGTTAAAATCATTTCAGACTCCCGCCATGGTGAGATTCTGGGTGTTCACATCGTGGGAGCCAATGCAACGGAATTGGTGGGTGAGGCCGTGCTCGCCATGCAATTGGAATGTACGGTGAAGGAACTGGCCCACAGCATTCGGGTACACCCCACGTTTTCAGAATCCGTGGTGGATGCCGGCCGGGATGCATTGGACTGGGCGCTTTATCTGCCGAGAAGATAGGATAGGGGGTTGTAGGACTTGAGTCTTGAAATTTTAGACTGGGGGCGTTTAGGGTACAACGCGGCCTTTCAGCGTCAGCTCGCCCTGGTTGAAGAGCGGATCAACGGATCCGCCCCCGATCGCCTGGTCCTGGTGGAGCACCCACCGGTGATCACCCTCGGGCGAAGCGGGAGCCAAAAGGATCTGTGCATTTCTGAAGCGGCATTGCATCAAAGAGGTGTTGAATTTTACGCGGTTGACCGGGGCGGTCAGGCCACTTTTCACGGACCAGGCCAACTGGTGGCCTATCCGATCATCAAGCTTAGTGAAAAAGACCTCCACCGCTATCTCCAAACTCTGTTGGAGGTGGTGGCGGCTGTTTTGCGCACCTATGGTCTCAAACCGGCTTTCAAACAAGGCCGACCAGGAGTTTGGGTGGATTCTGGAAAAATTGCCAGCGTTGGTATCGCGGTGAAAAAATGGGTGACCTACCATGGAGTTGCTCTAAACGTAACCACCGACCTTGAGGGGTTTAACTGGATTGTTCCCTGTGGCAATCGTGACGAACTGATAACGTCACTGCATGCGCTTTTAGGACAATCCATCGAGTTAGCCGAGGTGAAGAAGATATTCATCAAGGAATTCCGGAAATCATTCGGGTATACCGCAAAACCCGGGAACTCTCAGAGGACAGACAAACATCCCGATTGGCTGATTCGGCCGGCCCCGAATCTGGCTGCCATCCATCAGATGGAAGGGCTGCTGGATCAACTGCAATTGGGCACGGTGTGCCAAAGAGCCCAATGTCCCAATCTGGGGGAATGCTTCAACCGGGGCACGGCGACCTTCATGATTCTGGGCAGCCGTTGCACGCGCACCTGCCGTTTTTGCGCGGTCGAAAAGGGCAAATCGCAGGAAGTGGACCCGGGCGAGCCCGAGCGTATTGCCCGCGCGGCGGAATTGTTGAACCTAAATTACGTCGTCATAACTTCCGTTACACGCGATGATCTTGTCGATGGCGGCGCAGAGCAGTTCAGCCGAACCATTGACCATGTCCGCAAGCGATGCAGGCAGGCCAAGATCGAGGTTCTCATCCCCGATTTCAGAGGCTCGATCCACGCGCTGCAAAAAGTCTGTAACGCTCATCCGGATGTACTCAATCACAATGTTGAGACGGTACCACGCTTGTACCCTGTGGCGCGGCCCGGGGCACACTACCGCCTCTCTCTGGGAATCCTCGAGTATGCGGCCCAACAGCGTGTGCCGGTCAAATCGGGGCTTATGCTGGGACTAGGAGAAACGCAAAACGAAATCAAAGAAACCATCATCGATTTGAAACGGGCCGGCTGCCGTTATTTATCGCTGGGCCAATACTTGGCACCCTCTCGAAATCATCATCCGGTGGCACGCTTTGTACCGCCCGAGGAATTTAGCCAATGGGCTGCATTCGCGCGTCAAATGGGGTTTACGGAAGTTGCAGCTGGTCC